>CAYUXU010000106.1:0-3295 GCA_964449005.1 uncultured Erysipelotrichaceae bacterium
GATAATTTTTAGGATTTAACATATTTAAGGTAGAAGCAATTTTACGAGGTGAGAAGAATATTTGTGCTGTTTCTTTCTGTGCCATATTAAGACCACCTGGAAGTTTAGCTCCACCAGTAAAGTTATTTACCATATTTGCTATATCTTCAAGTGCCTTTGAGCCAATACCTACATCTTCTCCTGCTATTTCTGCTTTTTTAACCAAGTCTTCAAATACATCTATTCTAAGTTTATTTAAGAAACCAGTATAAGCTCTTTGAGATGCTTTTATTCCAGGGACTTTATCAAGTAATGTTGTTAAAAATGCTTCTTCTCTCTTTTCAAGGTTTTGACCCAAATCAGTAAAGCGAAGTCCAGCTTTTTTAGATTTTTTATATATTGGTTTAGTAATTATATCAGCTTGTAAATCAAGTAAGTTTGAGTCACTTTTAACATATTTAAACATATCTCTTAAAGATGTATAAAATTGTTTACGAGATAACATACCCCAACCTTGATTTAATGGTGCTGAAAGGTCAAGAGAAGCCATTAATGAACGAGGAACACCAGCTATATTTATTAACCAATTAGCTTTTTTTCCAGATAATTCATTAACATAATTTCCTAGTTCTATCTTAGCACGACCATAAGCAATCCTTTCCTTATCGTTAGTGTAGTTTTCAAGTTCTTTTATTTTGTTTGAAAGTTCTAATATTTTACTAGCTTCTTCGGTTGTAATGTCAGCACCTAATCTTTTACTAGCTAAATCTTCTAAGAACTTTGCTTCATCTTCTGGGCTTAATATTTTTTCCATTCTCTCTATACGGGAAATAATATCCCTTTTTACTTCTGGCTTTATTCCTGTTATTTGTTTAGCCCAATTAACTAAGCCTCTCTTTTGATTTTTTAGAAGTAGTTTACTCTCAAAAAGAGCATTAGTTTCCTTAGCAAGTCTTTCTTCTCCCAAAATTCCTTGAAAGAACTTTCTTCTCTCAGCACTACTAGCTTCTGATAGTTTAGATATATCTATTTCACCTGATATAATCTTATTTTTTATTTCTTCTGCCTTCGAGGCAACTAAGCAAAATGATGAACTCATATATTTAGCATTTTATAGAATCAACAAAAGCTAACCACTCATCTTTAATTGGTTTCACTTTTGCCACTTCATTTTTAATTTTTTTAATTTCTTTTACCTTAGCTTCTTTAACCTTTATTCCACTCTTTTCAAGTTTAGAGTTTCTTGCTTTAACTACATCATTTATATTTTTAAAGGCATCATCTTCTAATCGTTCATCAAGCATTTTAATTCTTTGACCTAATTCAGTTGCTTCTCTAGCTACTCCTTTTTCTGATGTTGCTAATTGTCTTAAGATGTCTACATCGCCATTTTTGATAGCTTGATTTTTAACTGCTATAAATACACTCTCAGGTAGAGCCTTATTTGGAGAAACTGCTTCTCCCATAGCTATTTTAAAAGCTAATTCTGGGTCTGTATCAATAATTTCTCCTACTAATTTGGCTTGGTCTTTAAAAGTTACCTTTTCATATGTTGGCACTTCTCCCAAATCTTTAACTAGTCCTTTTTCAATAGCTTCGTTTCCTATTCTTTTAGGTATAGAGCTTTCTTTTATTAAAGGTTCATAAGTTATAGGTTCAGTTTTTTTAGCTATATCTGTTTTTGGTGTGGTTATTACTTCTTTAACTGTATCTTTTACCTGTTCTACTGGTTCTTTTATTTCCACTACTCTAAAATTATTTATTTCTTTGATAGCTTTCTCTCCAACTTCTTTTTCTATATTTCCTGATTTCATTTCAGTTTTTATAATATCATCTACTAATTTAATATATTCTTTAGAGCCTAGTTTAGAAATAACTTCAACACCCTCCTTAGCTATAACTTTTTCAAGTCCTTCTTTAACTAATGGTTTTAAACCAGTTCCTGATATAAATGGAGATTCTAGTATTGCCATTAAAGTAAGAGCTACTGGAACACTTGCTCCCCTTGCCACTATTCCATATAAATCTTCTTGCTTAGTTAATCTTTGAATATCACTTTCTCCTATTAAAAGTTTTTGGGCATCAGTTTTTGGAGTAAATTTTAGGTCGCTATCAGCTCTTTCTAATCCATAAGAAACTAACCCTGTTGCTAAACTTCCAGCAGTAAATCTGACAGGAGCTGTTAAAACTTTTGCTGTTGTTTCTAATTGTTTTTCTCTCTTTAATGCTTTTTCTAATTGACCCTCTGGTGTTTTTTCTTGCTCTATTTTTTTTAATTCTTTCTCTTTTGAATATTCAGCCATTATCAATGACTTTTCTCTATAACTTAAATTCTTCCTTTCTTCTTCGGTATAATCTTTAAATATTTCATCTTTTTTATCTTCTTGTTTCTCTTTAAAATTTTTAACCTTATTAACAACAGTATTGACAATATTTTTAGGATTAAACATCTTCTTTAATTGACCTTTAACTGTTTGCTCTTCTTCTGTCGGAGTAAGTCCTTGTATCTGTTGATTTTTAGTAGATATTCTTAAACGAGCTTCTCCTAAATCTATTTTACCACTAGTATAATCATTAATAGCCTGTTGTTCTACTGAAACTTTACCCTGCTGTCTTCCTTCTTTTTTTGTTGTAGCTAAATATTGTAGATTTTCTCTACTTGAAGTTCCACCTAAGGCAACACTAATAATATGGTCGCGTTCGCTACCACTTAATGCTTCTAAATCAGCATAACCTCTCTCGGTTCTCACAACTTCTCCTGGAACTTGGACTTTATATTCTCCACCACCAAGATGACTAGGAAGACCCACTGTTCTTGTTGGTGTTTCTTGTCTTAATTTTTCTTCTTGCTCTTTTTTAAGTTTTAGAGCATTTGCCTTTTCTTTATCTTTTACCAAGAAACTATAATCTTTAACAGAAGTTTTTGTCTGTTGTTTTTCTTGCTCTTTTTGTTTTTTTAGAAAACTATAATCATTTATAGCCATAATTTTGTTAGTTAATAGTTATTCTATTTCCAAAACTGCCACCATTTACTTGTTTTTTCAGTTAAATCTCCTTCTTCAATACTTCCTTCATTTGGATAGAATTGGTCTTTTCTTAACCACTCATCAATAATTTCATTATCTACATCAGGAAATCTATTTTTTATTCTGTTCCAGCTATCTCCCCAATCGCCACCATTAACAAGTTTAGTTATTTCTTGGTCAGTATATTTTTCAAAATCTTTATAAAATTCTTCTTCTTCTGGTGATAAATCACTTACTGATTTAGGTTTAGCAGTTGTTCCATATGTAGCAATCTTATTTCCATATTCATC
>CAYUXU010000107.1:0-3120 GCA_964449005.1 uncultured Erysipelotrichaceae bacterium
AGAGCGTACTGCTGAGTTAATGGGTAAAAAATCAGCAGATGTTAATGTCATTGTTTGTCACTTAGGCAATGGTGCTTCAATTACCGCAGTCAAAGGCGGAAAAGTCATTAATACCTCAATGGGCTTTACGCCACTAGCGGGAATTATGATGGGTACAAGATGTGGCGATATTGACCCAGCCATCATGCCCTATATAATGGAAAAACAAGACTTAACGGCTAATCAAGTCTTAGATATTTATAATAAAGCTTCAGGAATGTTAGGTGTAAGTGGTATTTCGAGTGATGCTCGTGATGTTCAAGAAGCTGCCTCAAAGGGTGATAAACGAGCCTTCTTAACTCAAGAAATGTATACTAATCGTATTGCCCAAGTAATTGGATCTTACTTTGTGGAATTAGGACATCTTGATGCCATTTCATTTACAGCAGGACTCGGAGAAAATGACCATGTTATTCGGAAAATGGTAATTGATCGGGTACAAGAAGCTTTAGAAATTCATTTCGATGATGCAACTAATCAAGCTTTCCGAGCTCAAGAAGTTTGTTTAACTTATCCTGACTCTAAAGTAGCGGTATGGATGGTTCCAACTAATGAGGAACTAGTGATTGCTCGCGATACTTATAACTTAATGCCATAATGAAATCAATTGAAACATTCTTAAATTTAATTAAAGCTTATGATATCATCACGATTTATGCCCATCAGGCACCTGATGGTGATGCTTTAGGGAGTCAATGGGCTTTAGCTACTTGGCTAAAGAAACATTTTCCTAAGAAAACGATCAAAGTCATTAATGAAGGAAATAAATCGCTTAATAATCTGTTCCCAAAAGCTGATCAGGTCAGTAATGAAGAGATTAAAGCTTCTTTAGCGATAGTAGTTGATACCGCAAATTTAGCTCGGGTTAATGATGAAAGAGCTTTATTAGCTCGGCAAATGATTAAAATTGATCATCATCATAGTCAAGACCATTATGGTGATTTAGAAATAGTAAATACTAGTGCTGCCAGTAATACGCAACATCTTTTCAATATTTTTTCAGCCTGTGAGCTAGAAATTGATCAAGAAATTGCGACATATTTATTAATAGGCTTAATTACCGATACTATGAACTTCTCAACAAAAAATACCGACAGTGAAACTTTCGCTATTGCCAGTCAGCTAATGAAATATCAACTTAATTTAGTTAAAATTAATCAAGAGATTCGCAGTTTAAGACCGGAAGTCTTTAATTATGAAACAGCACTCCGTCAAAAAATAAAGATTGAGGCGAAAGTCGCTTATATTATAGTGACACGCCACGAGTATCAATCATTTAATTTACCGGCGGTAGTCGCTAAAGAATCGGTCAATGTTATGAATAGCTTAAATGATGTTGAAGTTTGGGCATTGTTTATTGAAGATGAAAAAGTTGATGGGGTTTATAATGCCAGTTTACGTTCTAATAATATCGTGATTAATAGCATTGCTGAAAAATACCATGGTGGTGGACATAAACAAGCGGCAGGAATTCGCGGCCTCACTTTAGAAAAAATTCAGGATTTACTAACTGATTTAAAACAACTAACAATTTCTAATTAAAAGCACTTAGTGCTTTTTTCTTTATTAAATATTTAGTAACTTTTATGTGGAACTTGTGCGTTAGACAAGTTTTTATCATATAATCTATATGAAAGGGTGTTAAGATGTTTGCGCAATTATATACCAAAAGTAGCTACTCTTTAATGGAAAGTAGCTTATCAATTGAAAGTTTAGTCAAGTCAGCTGTGGCCTTAAATTATCGGGCCATTACTTTAAGTGATAAAAACGTTTTACATGGTGCCATCAAATTTTTTGAAACTTGTCAAAAACATCAAATTACCCCCTTAATTGGTTTGATTGTCGATTTAACAATTAATGATTTAAGCTTTCCAATTTCCTTAATTGCTAAAAACTATCGAGGCTATCAAGCCTTAATTACAATATCGACTTTGATTTCTACTAATCTTAAAAGCCTAACCTTAAATGAATTAAAGTCTTTAGATGATGATTTAATTGTTATTATTCATAGTGAAAAAGGTATTTTTGAAAGTGATCTTCTAGCAAGTAATTCAAATGAAATCATCAAAAAAATTAATTATTTTAAAGAAGTGTTTTCTGATTTTTATATTGGAATTTCCAATGGTGAAGCACCTTTTTGGCGCAATTTGAACTTTGAATTAGAAAATCTCGCCTTAAAAGCAGGTGTCGCGGTCGTAGCATTACCAAAAGTAACTTTTAAAGATCAAAGTGATGAGGAGACATTAAAAGTCTTACAAGCCATTAAACATAATACCAAACTATCTGATCTAACCTTGAAGGTTAATAGCGGTAATCATTTTTATTCACTTGATGAGTTAGAAAGCTTTTATTCCAAAAATTCCCTTGAAAAGACGATAGAAATTTTAAACAAATGTCAGTTTCAATTAAAGAAAGAAAATGCTATTTTACCTGTTTTTGAAAATAACTTAAATTTAAGTAGTGATCAGTATCTTAAAGAACTTTGCATAGCTGGACTTAAAAAACGTTTTGAAGGTGAAAGTGTTCCAACTTCTTATCAAGAACGATTAAACTATGAATTAAATGTC
This sequence comes from uncultured Erysipelotrichaceae bacterium, assembly GCA_964449005.1. Classification (GTDB taxonomy): domain Bacteria; phylum Bacillota_I; class Bacilli_A; order Erysipelotrichales; family Erysipelotrichaceae; genus CAYUXU01. The sequence goes on from CAYUXU010000107.1 coordinate 2,607, forward strand.
ATTAAAAATATGAATTACTCAGATTACTTTTTAATTGTTTGGGATTTTATCCTGTTTGCTCGCAAGAATCAAATTTATGTTGGCCCAGGACGTGGTAGTAGTGCCGGGTCACTGGTGGCGTATAGTTTAGGTATTACCCACGTTGATCCTTTAAAATATAGTTTGCTTTTTGAACGTTTTTTAAATCCAGAGCGAGTTTCTTTACCAGATATTGATGTTGATTTTCCTGATAATCGCCGTCAAGAAGTTATTGATTATGTGACAAGTCGTTATGGAGAAAATCGGGTCGCTCATATTATTACTTTTGGGAGCTTTAAAGCGCGTCAAGCGATTCGTGATGTTGGTCGTGTTTTAGACTTTACCGTATCTGAAATTGATGTAATTTCTAAACTGATCCCTAATCAACCAAACACTTCTTTAAATAAAGCACTAAAAAGTAGTCAACGTTTAAATGAAATCATTAGTAATGACAAACGCTATCAAAACTTATTTAATTTAGCCTTGAAATTGGAAG
>CAYUXU010000108.1:0-3104 GCA_964449005.1 uncultured Erysipelotrichaceae bacterium
AGTAGTTTATGAGGAAAATAATTACATATTTATTAACGATATTATTAATTATGGCTTTAAGTGTCCACACTTTTGCGGTGGAAGCCCCACAATCAAAAGAAGAAGTGGTTTATGGTATCTTAGACAATAATGGTAATTTAAATGAAGTTTATATTGTAAATAGTTTTCAAGGCGGTAGTATTATCGACTATGGCGACTATTCTAAAGTATTAAACTTAACTAACAATCGGCCTTTAGAATATAAAAATAAAACCGTCTCTTTTAAAAACGAAGCCGAAACGTTTTATTATCAAGGAACTTTAGCCACTCCAATTTTACCGTGGCAATTTGAGATTAAGTATTTTTTAGATGGCGAAGAAATTGCGGCGAAAGATCTTGTTAATCAGTCAGGAAGGTTAATCATGGAAATTGCGATTGATAAAAATCCTGCGGTTGATCCACTTTATTTTGAAAACTTTATGTTACAAGTGACACTTACTTTAAACAGTGAATTAGCTAGTAATATAATTGCTCCAAAAGCAACTATTGCCAATGCTGGGAAAAATAAAGTTCTAGCTTTTACCGTTTTACCAGGTAAAAAAGAATTTCTGACAATTAAGTCTGAAATTAAAGATTTTGCGATGGAAGGAATTCAATTTGCTGCTTTACCATTAAATATGGACATTGATTTGCCCGAAACTAATGAGATGTTAGGAGAAATGTCACAATTAACTGATGCAATTAGTAGTTTGAATTTAGGGGTATCACAGTTTAGTGGTGGTATTTCTCAAACTTATCAAGGATCGAAAAAGATTTCAGCGGGTTCCGAACAATTTGCCGCGGGGTTAAGTGAATTAAACGCTAACTCTTCACTGTTACTTGATGGATCATCCCAAATTAAAAATGCTTTACAGTTAATATCGTCGGCTTTAGATGAAAATATGGGTGATTTAAATTTTGATGACTTAGCTCTTTTACCACCAGGACTAAGACAAATGGCCGATGGTTTAGATGAAGTCTCCTCTGGTATGAGTCAACTTAAGTTAGGTTATAATTTAGCTTATAATTCTCTGGCTCTGGCCATTTCGGGTATTCCTAGTGATAGTCTCGACTTACATTTTTTAGAGTTATCAGCGACCGTAATTACTAAAGAACATTTAAGAAAAACAGTAAACGGCTTAATTCAATATTACTACGCAGGCCAAGCTGTCAAAATCGCCCATAATTTAACGAAAGATACCTTAGGAGCGATGGGAGGTTATTTAGATGAAATGGCGGATGGTATTAATCAGATTAGAAATGCTTTACGCGATGTTGCAAATAGTATTGAAGCAGCTTTTACCGATTTAGATATTAGTGATGCTTTAGGAGAACTAACCGATGGAATGAATCAACTAGCTAACCAGTACCAAGATTTCCATCATGGTTTAAAACAATACTTTGATGGGGTAGATAGTTTAGATCAAGGTTACCAGGAATTAAATAATGGTTTGAAACAGCTGAGTGGTGGTTTAAAAGAATTAGACTCTGGGGCAGGTAGTTTAGCTAGTGGTACCAATTTACTTCATAAAGAAACCAAGCAATTACCTAAATTAGTTGAAGATAAGATTAAAGAATTAGTTAAAGAATTTGATAAATCTGATTATAAACCGAAGTCCTTTGCCTCAAGTAAAAATACAAATGTGGTAGCCGTCCAATTTGTGATCAAGACCAAAGATCTTAACAATAATCAAGAATCAGAAGAAATTATAGAAGAAGTAATACCTCCCACATTTTGGGATAAACTAAAAGATTTGTTTAACTTTTAAAAGCGTTTACTAGTTATATTTACTGTGATAAAATAATTGCAGTAATGCCACTGTGATGAAACTGGTAGACGTAGCGGATTCAAAATCCGCCGGTAGCAATACCATGTCGGTTCGAGTCCGACCAGTGGCACCAATCTTAAAATAATAAGGACCTAGGATTAGGTTCTTTTATTTTAAAGGGTTTTTATCAAAATAATTTCAACAAGATACTATATAATTATTTTAAGGAGACTTAATTCAAATTAAGTTTTAGAAAGGAAAAAGTATAATGAAAGTAGCATATCTTGATCGTGATGGCACTATTTCTTATGATTATCCAAAAGAAAAGTGGCCTGAAATAAATCATTTAAAATTGATTCCAGGTAGCATTGAAGCCTTATTAAAACTTCAAGAAGATGGTTACGCTTTAATTATCGTAACCAATCAACATATTATAGGGGAGGGTATTATTACCGAAGACAAATACCATCAAGTTCATGATGAACTAATTTCAAAATTAAAAGATCATGGTATAAACATTCTTAAAACGTTTTATTGTCCTCACAGTAAAGCAGAAAATTGTAACTGTTTAAAACCAAAACCTGGCATGATTGAAGCTGCTTTAAAACTTTATCCCGAAATTGATTTAAATAAATCACTTTATTTTGGTGATCGGATGGCTGATCTGCTTTTAGCACAGCACTTTAATTTACCAATCTATTTTATTAATAAAGAGAAGAATGATTATAGTAAATGCATTAATGTGGATTCTTTGCTTGAGGGAGTCAATATAGCATTAACAAAAGATTAAATTAAATATATCAAGGAGGAAAAATGGCAGTAGTTAAATTAAGACCAAGTTTTAAGGATTACTTGTGGGGTGGAACGAAATTAAAAGAGAAGTATCAGAAAGAGACTAATTTAAAAATTGTGGCTGAAAGTTGGGAAATCTCAACTCATCCTGACGGAGAAAGTATTATTGATTCAGGAGTTCATTGTGGGCTAACTTTATCAAAATATATTGAATTACGTGGTAAAGCTATTTTAGGAAGCAAAGCCGCTAAATTTGAACAATTTCCTTTATTAGTAAAACTGATTGACGCCAAAAAAGATTTATCAATTCAAGTTCATCCTGACGATGAATATGGTTTAAAATACGAAAACGAATTTGGTAAAACCGAAATGTGGTATATCCTAGAAGCAAAACCGGATGCCATAATCTATTACGGTTTAAATCAAAATATCGATAAAAATGAATTAGAAAAGCGGATTAAAAATAATACCCTTTTGGAAATCTTAAATGAGGTAAAAGTAAGCCCAAATGACGTTTTTTATGTT
>CAYUXU010000109.1:0-3101 GCA_964449005.1 uncultured Erysipelotrichaceae bacterium
ATTGCTAAACTCATGACAATTCGATGGTCGTTTGCACCAGAAACTACGACATTTTCTTGGGCTTTAAAATCGCTTTTAATTTCAAAATGATTAGTAGTTACTTGCGGTTGATATCCTAAAAGTTTTAAAGCATTTTCCATCACTAAAATACGATCAGACTCTTTGAATCTCAGACGAGCGATATTCTTTAAAATTAAATGCGGAGCTTGAGTGCCTAATACCATTAAAATTGGTCCTAAATCTGGACAATCTTTTAAATCAAAAGTAACCGAATTTCGTTTTCCTGGACTTATGTGATAACTCTTTTTTGTTTTAGTAATTAATGTACCGAAATCTTTTAAATAATCCAAAATAATCTGATCACCTTGTAAACTTACAAATGTGTTGGTATTTAATTCTAATGAATTATTAATAGTTGCCAAAGTTGCAAAGAAAGCAAGTTGTGAAAAATCGGTTTCCACCTGATAATTAGTCGCTTGATATTTTTGATTCCCTTTAATTAAAATTTCTGACCCTTTTTTTATAATGTTGATTTGAAATTTCTCTAGCATCATAATAGTTAAATCGACATATGATTCTGATTCAAAATCATCAATGATAACAATTTTACTATCACCATCTAAAAGAGGTAGCGCAAACAATAAGCCACTAATAAATTGACTACTAATATTACCTGGAATCATAAAAGAACCTGCTGTAAGTTTCCCCTTAGTCAAAAGATGTTTGGAAGTTAAATCAAACTTTAAATCTTGACTCTGATATAACTTTTGATAAACATTAAGTGGTCTTTTTAACAAACTTGTTTTAGCCAGAAATTTTGTTTCTTGAGCATATAAAGATAAAATCGGGATAAAGAAACGTAAAGTTGAACCTGATTCATAACAATCAACAGTCAGTTTCTGATGCTGATAATAATTTTTCCCAGTCACTAGAAGATAATTAGGGAACTCTTTTATATCAGTTCCTAAAGCTTTTAATACCGCTATCGTAGCCTTAACATCTTGACTATAATTAATATTTTCAATTTTGCTAGTACCATCAGCCAAAGCAGCACAAATTAAAGCACGATGCGTTAAACTCTTACTAGTTGGAACTGTTACTTCTCCCACAACTTTGCTAGGATAAATCTTTAAATCCATCTTAAAATTTCCGACCTACGACTTGAGCAATTTGACGACCTTTTTCCATTAGCTTAGCAAAGTTTTGATAAGTTAATGATTGAGCTCCATCACTTAGGGCTTTTTCGGGATGATTATGGACTTCTATTATTAAACCATCCGTCCCAGCCGCAATCGCTGCTAAAGACATGGCTTCTACTAAACGCCAATCGCCGGTTGCATGTGAAGGATCAATCACGATTGGTAAATGAGTTTTTCTCTTCACAATTGGTATAACACTTAAGTCTAAGGTGTTTCTAGTTGCGGTTTCAAAAGTTCGAATACCTCTTTCACATAAAATAACATTAGAGTTGCCACTAGTAACGATATATTCAGCTGACATCAACCATTCTTCAATAGTGTTAGAAAAACCTCGTTTTAATAATATCGGTTTTTGTGCCTTACCTAAAGCTTTTAATAGCTGATAATTTTGCATGTTACGAGCTCCAACTTGGATTAAATCAACATACTTTTCAAATTCTGGCAAAAGATTACCATCCATAATTTCACTCACGATTGGTAGTTGATACTTCTCTTTCATGGCTTTTAATAGTTTTAGACCTTCAATCCCAAGACCTTGAAAAGAATAAGGCGAAGTTCGCGGTTTGTAAGCTCCCCCTCGTAATAAAGTAGCTCCAGCCCTTTTAACTTCAAAAGCCGTTTCATCTAGTAACATCTCGTTTTCCACGGAACACGGCCCTGCCATTACTGCGATGGGATTATCACCACCAATTTTTATCCCATCAACTGCAACAATACTATCTAGTGGATGAAACATCCGATTAACTTTTTTATAAGGTTCTGCAATCCGTTGGACATCTTTAACAAAATGAAAAGCTTGAATACTTTTAATATCTATACTAAAAGTATCGCCAACAAGACCAATTACACTTAACATTGTTCCTTCAATAACACTAATATTAACCCCGTAGCTTTTTAAGTAACTGATTATCTCAGTTTTTTGTTGCTCGGTGGTATGCTCATTTAAAGTAATAATCATTTTTCTAACTCCTTTATTAAATAATCTAAGGCTAATAAATAGCCCTTAACACCTTTACCAATGATACTCGTTAAACAATATGCTCTAATATAACTTTTTTTTCGAAAATCTTCTCTTAAAGTCAGATCTGAAATATGGACTTCTATGGTTGGTAGCCCTACCGCTTGTAAAGCATCTAAAATCGCAATGCTAGTGTGGGTATAAGCAGCGGGATTAATTACAATTCCTTCGTAATTACCATGAGCCATTTGAATTAGCTCGACAATCTCTCCTTCGTAATTACTTTGTTTAATATCTATGACAATTTCTTTAGCATCCCGATACTCTTCAATTAAATTTACTAAGTCTTGATATGAGCTAGTTCCATAAATGTCTGGCTCTCGTAATCCCAATAAATTAAGATTAGGTCCATTAATTACTAAAATACGCATCCCATTTCTCCTTAATTAACTTTAATGTCTGTTCAACTGAGTCTGCCACAATAACCTCATCAGCTGCTTTTAAATAAAGATCCTGACGTTTTAGATAAAGATCTTTTAAATCTTGATTGTCTTTTACTAAAGGTCGCTGATAAGTAAAAATTAAATCCTTAAGATCTTTCTTTAAATAAAAAATTAAACCGTTTCGTTTCAATAATTCAATATTGACTGGATTTAAGATTATGCCTCCCCCAGTAGCAATAATTAAATTTTGTTTGTGACTTATTTCAGCAATTACTTTTGACTCTAAATCTCGGAAGTAAGCTTCACCATACGTTTCAAAGATTTCCGGGATACTCTTTTTTGATTTTTCTTCAATTAGTTGATCAATATCAATCGTTCTTTTATCTAATTTTAATTGTTTAGCAATGGTCGACTTTCCAGAGCCAGGCATCCCAATTAAGACGAGATTAGTTTTATTTCTTAATAATTGCTGATGGGTCTTCCAAATTAATTCTTGATTTA
>CAYUXU010000110.1:0-3081 GCA_964449005.1 uncultured Erysipelotrichaceae bacterium
AAAGCAATCGTAATGTTACGATGATTCAATTTAGTTTGACTTTTGCCACCACGATAAATCTCTTTAGTAATAATAACAGGATCACTTTCAAAGCCTAATTCAACAAGTTTGGCTTGATTACGATGCTTTGAAAAGTCAAAAGTTCCTTCAATAATGGCTTTATCTGCGTTTTCTCGAATTAAAGTATCAGAAACCCGAGCTCCAATTAAAATCGCAATCGCATCAATAATAATAGATTTACCTGCTCCTGTTTCTCCAGTAAAGACACTAAAACCAGCTTTAAAATCTAAGCTGAGTTCGTCTATTAAAATGTAATCTTTAATCCAAAGATTTTGTAACATTACTCCTCCATTATATAATCATTAATTAAGCTAAAAAAACTATTTAAATCGATTGCTAAGGCTTTCTTTAATTCAGCAATTGAACCATGTTCCACGTACTGATCTTTAATTCCGACTCTAATTAATTGTGCAGTGAGTTTTTCATCATTGAAATACTCTAAAATGGCACTACTTAAGCCACCACTTAACATTTCTTCTTCATAAGTGAAGATTGGAACTTGATAATTGACTAATGTTTTTAATAAAACCTTATCTAATGGCTTAATAAAACGGGCATTTACTACCAAATATGGTAAGTCATTTACTAAGACCTTTTGAAGAACCTTCTCGATTTGCGGTCCATAACCAATAATAATTGCTTTTGGTTGTTTAATTTGGTTAAGATTGTCCCAACTACCAACTTCAATCATCTCAAAAGCTGCATTTGCACCGATTAAAGTTGAGCCGCGGGGATACCTTAAGGCAAAGGGTCCATCTAAATGTAAGGCAGTATAAATTAAATTTCTTGTTTCTTGATAATCTTTACCTTGGGCAATAATAATATTAGGGAGTGGCCTTAAAATGCCTACATCAAAGACACCTTGATGAGTATCACCATCTTCACCAACGATACCACTACGGTCAACTCCGATTAATACTGGAACATTTAATCGCGTAATATCATGATTAATTTGATCATAAGCTCGTTGTAAAAAAGTCGAATACAAAGCTAAAAAAGGCCGTTTTCCACTTAAAGCCAATCCCGCCGCAAAAGTGGCAGCATGTTCTTCAGTAATTCCAGTATCAAAGAAACGATCGGGATATTTATTACGAAATTCTTCTAAGCCACTGCCAATTGTCATGGCTGGTGTAATTGCGACAATTCTTTGATCACTTTCGGCTAATTCTAATACCGTATTAGCGACACAACTTGACCAGTTTAAATAATTATCAGGAACTTTTGCTTTCGGTCGTCCCGTGTCAACATCAAAACTACTGACACCATGCCAACTGCCATTAAAATCACTTTCAGTGGGATGGTAGCCTTTTCCTTTTTTCGTTTGGACATGGACAATCACTGGTCCATCTTTGTGTCTTACCGCTTCTAAAACATGCAATAATTCTTTAAAATTATGGCCATCAATTGGTCCAAAATAATCCACTCCTAGTTCACTTAAATATGATTGTTTAATAACGGTTTTTTTAACAACACCTTTGATGTTTGAAAGACTTTTAATGACCCGATCACCTTGTTTTAAGTGTGATAAAGATTTCTTTAAATCTGATTTAACGCTAACATAGGAATCACTGGTTCTCAAAGTATCAAATAACTTAGAAATTGGACCACTAGTTGCTGATATTGACATATTATTATCATTTAATATTAAAATTAGGCGTTTATTGAGGCTAGCGAGATGATTTATGGCTTCCAAAGTCATACCACCGCCAAAAGCACCATCGCCAATAATAGCTACAACATGGTAATCTTTTTGATTTAAATCACGGGTGACAGCAAAAGCTAAAGCTGCGGATAAAGCCGTTGATGCATGACCCGCCTCCCAGACATCATGGGAGCTTTCGCTACGTTTTTGAAAACCCGAGAGGCCTTGGTGTTGTCTTAAAGATTCAAATTGATCAGCACGACCAGTTAAGATTTTATGAACATATGTTTGATGCCCCACATCAAAAACTAACTTATCGCTAGGAGAATCAAAGACCTTGTGTAAAGCAATCGTTAATTCAACAATTCCCAAGTTGCTCGAGAGATGACCCCCGGTTTCAGCAATTTGGTGAATTAAAAATTCACGAATTGATTGCGCTAAGGCTTCAAGTTGTTTCTCATTTAAGGCTTTTAGAAATTGGGGATTACGAATGTTCTTTAAATCCATAGTAACCTCCTAATAAATCCTAGTTTTTATCGTATCAATAACTTCTAAGAGATGTTTACTTTCATTAAATTGACTTAAAATATTATAACACTTCTGGTAAGTTTCCGCCATGACAATTTCTGCTTCTTTTAGTCCTAATAAACTAACATAATTAACTTTATTGGCTTTTAAATCACTTGGTAACTTTCCAATCGTTTTAAAATCACCGACTACATCTAAAATATCGTCATGAATTTGAAAAGCTAAGCCTAGATTTAAGCCAAGTTCTTCTAAAATAGTTAAGTCTTGGGTTTTTTTGCCAATAATTGCTGCCATCATTAAACTTGTGGCAAACAATTTACCAGTTTTATGACGATGAATCATGCTTAATTCATCAATATCAAATAATTTCCTTTCGGCAATATCAAGTTCTTGACCATAAATCATACCTTGATGACCAGCAAACTTCGCTAAAAGATTAATTAAAGCCACTTTAATCTGATCTTGATAGTTACTTTCGGTAATTATTTCAAAAGCTTTCGTAAGTAAGCCATCGCCTGCTAAAATTGCGATAGCTTCAGAAAATTTTTTATGATTAGTTAATTCACCACGTCGATAATCATCATCATCCATCGCTGGTAAATCATCATGGATTAAAGAATAGGTATGAATCATTTCTAAGCTAGCAGCAGCTGGGAATCCTACTTCTGCTTCAATTTTGTAATCTTTAAGTTTCGCTAAAAGCAACATTGGTCGTAACCGTTTCCCTTTTTGTAAAAGCGAATAATTCATAGCTTGATCAATGGTGGATTCATTACTTATTAATGAACTTAAATAAGCATTAAAATCATTTATCATCGCTTTGATGTTCTACTATCACTTCATTAATTTTA
>CAYUXU010000111.1:0-3063 GCA_964449005.1 uncultured Erysipelotrichaceae bacterium
CCATCTTCGTCTATTGTAATGACAATCGTCGATTTTTGATATTTTTCCACAAGCTTTAAATAGTCATTAGTAAAGACAACATCTTTGTAACTTGGCTGTGTTAAGGGATAACGCGTTAAAACAATGGTTTTACGGTTAGGAAGTGGTCCTTTTAAACTTTGAAAAGTAGCATTTCCCATAATTAAAGTCTTCCCTAAAGTATACTTCTTAAATAACTTTAAATCTTCTGGTAAATCCCAAGGCATCCAACCATCTTTGCCAATCCCATTTTTTTCATCAAAGGCGACAATAATTGAAAGCATTAAACACTAATCTCCCCTTTAATTAAAGGATGAGGATCATAGCCGGTAATTACGAAATCATCATATTTAAAATCAAAAATATCTTTAACGTCACGCTTGAAAGATAATTTTGGCAAAGGACGAGGCTCCCTTGATAACTGCAGTTTTATTTGATCAAGATGATTTAAATAAATATGTGCATCACCAAAAGTATGCACAAATTCAGCTGCTTGATAACCTGTAACATGAGCTACCATTTCTAAAAGCAAAGCATAAGAAGCTATGTTAAAGGGAACTCCCAAGAAAATATCGGCACTTCTTTGATAGAGCTGACAAGATAATTTCTTACCATCAGCCGAAACATAAAACTGAAATAAAGCATGACATGGTGGTAAGGCCATATTTTCGACTTGAGCTGGATTAAAAGCATTAACAATATGCCGTCTTGAGTAGGGATTATTTTTTAAGTTATCAATTAAATTAGTAATTTGATCAACTCCAAAGAAATCACGCCATTGTTTACCATATACTGGACCTAATTCGCCATAGACTTGGGCAAAGGCATCATCATTTTTAATTCTTTCAACATACTCTGCCAAAGATTCTCCTTGATAGTCAGGAGAAGCTAGATATCTTTCATAAGGCCACTCATTCCAAATTCGAACATTATCTTTCACTAAAGGTTGGATATTAGTAGAGCCTGATAAGAACCATAATAATTCTAAAGCTAATGCTTTAAAATGAACTTTTTTTGTTGTAAGTAAAGGGAAACCTTCTTCTAAATTGTAACGGTTTTGATAACCAAAAACCGATATTGTCCCAGTTTTAGTACGATCAATTCGTTTTGATCCATGGTCTAAAACATGTTGACATAAATCTAAATACTGTTTCATATTATCGCTCCATTCTTATTTAAGTGTATCATAATTTCTTATAAAATGAGCCGTCAGCTAATATTAAAAATCCTAACTAATTAAAAGTTAGAATTAAATTGCTATTATTTGATAAAACTTAATTTCTCAACAATAAACTCATGATTATGATAAACCTTATTACCACTTTCATAGCGATTAGTTTGAACCCGTCCTCGTACCGCAATCACATCATCAATCTTAGCTACTTCAGATGTTGTTTCAGCTAGACCTTTCCAAAGAATTAAAGGAAAATAATCAACTTCATAAATCCCATCAGCGTTTTTAAAATTTCGCTCAACTTCAATAATTAAGGATGCCAGTCGTAAACCTGATGATGTCTCTTTAACCTCTGGTAAATCTTTAATCTTTCCTACTAAAACAAAACTATTTAACATTTAGTCTTCCTCCCCCTAAATAGTTTAATGTCGAAAGACCAAAAAGTAAAAATACCATATTGGCTTATTTTCACAAAAAATGGTCAAAAATGACCATTTTATAGTATTTTTAAGCTCTTTTATTGGTAAATTTGTCAATACGGTTAAATTAGTCTCATTTTATCTCAACAATCGAATAATTGCTCAAATCAAGATCTTTTAAATAATTATCAATATCTTTTAAAGTAATTTGATTAATTAAATCAATACTTTCAAATAAGTCCGAATTAGCTAAATTATTTCTTAAATAAGTTAATGTCAATTCCATAGTACTATTAAAAATTGTCGCAGCACTCGCCAATAAGCTCCTTTTGATTTGTTTAAAATCTGCTTGAGATATTTCTTTATTCTCTAATACTCCAAAGATAAATGCTTGAAACTGATCGGCAGTAAGTTTCTCAGCAAAGAAAATTAAATAGCCATAATCTTCCTTAATTGTAAGATCATAATCAAAATAATCATTAATTAACTTCTTATCTAACCACTCCTGATACTGGGGGTTAATTGAAGAAAATAATGCTTTTAACCAAATTTTTAAGATTAAATCTAAAGTCTCATACTGGTTAGAAAATTTGCTAACATCAAATTTTATCCCTAAAGCTATCTTAGATAAATCAACCGGTAAGTTAATTAGAGCAGTTTTCTGAGCGACGCCTACTGGTTCTTCGCTAAAATCACGTTTTAAATTATAAACTTCTTTTTGTTTTGTAGCTAAAGCAGAGTTTTTAATTTCTTTTAAAATACTTTCTGGAGCAATCGGTGAACTAATTACCAATACCATATTATGTGGTTGATAGTTGGTCAAAAAAGCTTGTCTCAATGAATCTTTAGTAATAGCTTTCACGCTTTCAATATCGCCACCAATATCTTGGTTTAAGGGATAGTTTAAATAAAGATTATTTAACATTTCAAAATACAAACGATTATCTGGTAATTGTTGGTACATTAGTAATTCCTCAATAATGATACCTTGTTCCTTAATAACCGATGCTTCATCAATCGTTAAATTGGCAACTAACTTTAACAATAATTGTAAAGGTGCTGTAATATCTTTTTCAGTGGTTTGAAAGTAATAAACCGTTTCTTCAAAAGAAGTAAAGGCATTAACTGATGCTCCTAACTCCGCAAATTGACTCATTAAATCACCGGTTTCATCCTCAAACATCTTATGTTCTAAAAAATGGGCCGTACCACTTGGTACCGCAAAAACTTCACCAGTCGTAGTGACTTGTTTAAAATCAAGGCTGCCATATTTTATTCCAATTGCCACCGCACTACTAACAAATTCCGGTTTATGAAAAATAACAACTCTTAAGCCACTCTCTAAAGTGAGGGTTGTGATGGGATTCGACTTTTTAAATTCACTAATCATTTATTTGCTCCTTTAAAACCACAGTTGTATTTAAAATCAGATTTTCAGTAACAAAACTAACA
>CAYUXU010000112.1:0-3052 GCA_964449005.1 uncultured Erysipelotrichaceae bacterium
TTATCAGCTTTATCAAGAAACATTTGATAAATTAATTGCCCAAGATTTAATTGTGGTATCAGATTCGATATACTGCACTGAGAAAGGTTTTCTTTTATTAAATGAGGTATTGTTAGAATTTATGCCAGAATAACTTTTAGATAGTGCTATAATAATTTTATAAGATAAAAAGAAGGAGAGAAAAATGAAAATTAAAAGTACTAATGTTTGGTACGAAGAGAAGTTTCAACCGTTACAAGTTGTTTTTGAAGCTGGAAAAATTACTCAAGTTGTACCTTATGATTTTTATGAAGATGACGTTTATGATGTTTTTGACGCTTGGGTTCTACCCGGTCTGATTGATATTCATTGTCATGGTTATAGTGGTTGTAACGCCAATTTTGCAACGATTGAAGGATTACAAAAGTGGAATGATGCTTTACCTTTAGAAGGAGTAACGTCTTATTTAATTACTAGTTCAACAGCTCCTTTCGCAGATTTATTAAAGAGCTACCAAGTTATCAATCAGTTTATTGATTCGAAACCCCAAGCTTCGGAACCTTTAGGGATCCATATTGAAGGACCTTTTATTTCTAAAGAATTCAAAGGAGCTCATAACCCAGAATATATTATTAAGCCAACTGTAAAAGCTTTAAAAGAACTCCAAGCCCAGGCTCCAAATAAAATAAAAATGGTGGCAATTGCGATTGAAGAAGATGAAGATGGGGCAATGACTCGTTATTGTACCGAAAATAATATTGTGGTGGCTTTAGGACATACCGCGGCTACTTTTGAAGATGCTGAATTTGGTCGGAAAATGGGAGCAACTAGTTTTACCCATACTTTTAATGCGATGGTACCCTTACACCACCGGAAACCAGGAGTGATTGGTGCGGCCATGCGCTTTGAAGAGATGTTTGCCGAAATTATTGCGGATGGGGTTCATGTCAATATTGATTTAGTTAATGTCTTAGGCAGAGTTAAAGGCAAAGATAAATTAATTGTTGTGACTGATGCAGTAGCTCATAAGGGATTGCCAGTTGGAAAACATACTTTAAGAGATCGAGTTGTCACAATTGAACCCGATGGTGTGGGTCGTTTAGAAGATGGTCGTTTAGCTGGAAGTTCCAATAAAATGAACGATATGGTGAAGAATTTAATCTATGAAGCTAAATTACCTCTAGCTACAAGTATTAATGCAGCTACGAAAAACCCCGCTCGTTATTTAAAATTACATAATAAAGGTGAAATTGAAGTTGGCTTTGATGCCGATTTAATTGTAACGACACCACAGTTAGAAATTTTAGAAACTTATAAAGCTGGACATAAAGTTTATTCTTTAAAATAAGTATGGAAAAAAGAACGGTATTTATCAACACCCAAGTTGTTACAATGGAAGAATCTGCCCCCCTAATCAAGGAGGGCTTTCTTGCATTTTCAAAAGGAGTAATTGCAGCTTTAGGGCCTCTTAGTGATTATCAACCAGCAAGTCATGATGAGGTGATTGATTTAAAAGGTAAAATTATTATGCCTGGACTAATCAATACTCATACCCATCTTGGTTTAGTCCCGTTACGCTCAATGGCAGATGATATGCCAGATCGTCTTAGGAAATTCCTTTTTCCAATGGAAATGCGTTATTTAACAGCTGACTTAACTGCCAAAAGTTCTTTATTTGCGGCAGCAGAGTCATTAAAATCAGGAGTAACGACCGTCGCTGACATGTATTATTTTACCGATGAAGTAGCGACTAGTCTCAGTCAAATTGGGATTCGCGCCTTTTGTGGACAGACAATTATTGCGGAAAATGGTGCCGATCGTCTAAGTGAAAAAGCAGCTTTAGCAAAAATACGTGCATTAGCTGAAAAATGGCACGGCCATCCCAAAATTAAAATTATGGTTGCTCCGCATGGGACCACTACTGTTAGTGAAGCAACCCTAATTGAAGCCGATCAGATTGCTCAAGACTATCAAATAAAATTAATGATTCACGTCAGTGAAATGGACTATGAGATGGAGCATTTTGCGACTTTGCATCAAATGACACCAATTGAGTATTTAAATCAGATTGGAATATTATCCGACCGTTTGATTAGTGTCCATAGTATCTTTGCCCAAAAGCAAGACTTTAAGTTGTTAGCTGATCACAAAGTAAATGTTGTCCATTGTTTAAGTGCTAACTTGAAATCAGCCAAAGGTTTTATGGATCTGAAGGCAATGCTTGATCATGGTGTCAATGTTAGTATCGGAACGGATGGTCCAATTAGTGGTAATACTCTCGATTTATGGACTCAAATTCGTCTTCTACCATTAGTTCATAAAACGATTAATCAAGATCGTTCTTACTTACCAAGTTATGAAATATTAAAGCTAGCGACAATTAATGGGGCAAAGACTTTAGGTATTGAACATGAAGTAGGTAGTTTGAAAGTTGGAAAAAAAGCTGATTTAGTAATCATTGATCCCTTTAAGTTGCACAGTTTTCCGGTCCATGATGTTTTTGCCAGCTTAGTTTATAGTGTTAATGCTAGTAATGTTGAAGCGGTTTTAATTGATGGACAGTGGATTGTAGAAGATTATCAACTCGTAAAAAAGGCTGAAAGTGAAATATTTACGAATTTAAAAAATGCTTTACCTAATTTTGAAATAGATTAGATTAACTTGTTATTTTTAATGAGATATGTTAATATTTAAAAGCTTTAATACTCGGTTACTGGCTACCTCAACCGTTTCTTGGTATTAAAGGACTACAGAATAAGGAGGAAAACAATGATATCACCTAGTGAAAAACAAGCTATTATTAAGAAGTTTGCCCGCAGTGAAAACGATACTGGAAGTGTTGAAGTCCAAGTCGCTATCTTAACTGAAAGAATTAACTATTTGACGGAACATATGAAAGTTCATAAAAAAGATGTTCACTCAAATCGTGGTCTTTTAAAACTAGTTGGAAAAAGACGTAATCTGATGACTTATTTACGAAACACTGATGTTAATCGTTATCGGGAACTTGTTGCTAGTTTAGGATTAAGAAAGTAAACTTTAGCGTAGCTAAAGTTTTTTTATTTAAAGGAGA
>CAYUXU010000113.1:0-3048 GCA_964449005.1 uncultured Erysipelotrichaceae bacterium
CAGTAACAGGAAAACAGTAAGCACTACAAGAGATAATAGTATCGAAATTATCTGCATCGACATTATCGCGGATGCGATTAAACTCAGCATCAGAGAAAAACCCCTTTAAGCCTGATTTGCTGCGGGTTGTACCAAATACATCAAAATTTGCATTTTTAGACATTTCTTTAAATAACACGTGGCCTAACATACCTGTCACACCAAAAATCAAAATTCTTTTTTTAGACATACTAACCCTTTAACCTAATATTCTTTCCATACCGAACGACGAGTGTAGTCAATATAACTAACAATAATTCTTACAACTTTTTGGGACAAATTATCCACATCGTAATCATTAACAATTCTAGTACTAAAGCCATTTTCAGCACATTGGCCAGTGACGATATCAATCGCGTTGATTACATCATCAGACTCCAAACCAGACATAATCAAGGTACCTTCATCCATACCCTCAGGCCGCTCGTGGGCTTGTCTAATCGTAATCGCTGGAAATCCTAGGATGGATGATTCTTCCGTAATCGTGCCACTATCTGAAATCGCACAAAATGATTGCTTTTGAAGTGAAATATAATCAAAAAAACCAAGCGGTTTCATAAACTCGATCAACGGACTAAAAACTTTATCTTGAATACTTTCTAATTTTTTACGTGTTCTCGGATGGGTTGAAACAATAATTCGTTTGGCATATTTATTTGCAATCGCGTTAAGTGAATCTAATAAATCACTAAAATTGCGTTCAGAATCAACGTTTTCTTCTCGATGAACACTCACGATAAAGAAACCATTAGCTTTCAATCCCAGACGGCTTAAAATATCAGAACGATTGATATCGTCTTTATAGTAAGTCAAAACTTCTTTCATCGAAGAGCCGGTTTTAATGACTGTTTCGGGGCGGACACCTTCAGCAATAAGATAACGCCGTGCGTGCTCTGTTAACGTCATATTTATATCACTCAAACTATCCACAATTTTTCGGTTAATCTCTTCCGGTACACGTTGATCAAAACAACGATTACCTGCCTCCATATGAAATACTGGAATCTTTCTACGTTTTGCAGAAATCACAGAAAGGCAACTATTTGTATCACCATACAATAAAACGGCATCCGGTTTTACCTGCTCAAATAACTCATCCGACTTGGCAATGACATTGCCGATTGTGATGGCAGGGTTACTTCCAGCAGCGTTCAGAAAAAAATCTGGTTTTTTAATATTCATTTCTTTAAAAAAAACTTCATTAAGCTCGTAATCATAATTTTGACCGGTATGGACTAAAATATGATCTGTATATTTTTCAAGCTCAGCGATCACGCGACTTAGTTTAATAATTTCGGGGCGAGTGCCTACTATAGTCATCACTTTTTTCATTTCATAACACTCCAAATTCTTTTAAATCATCTTGAATCTCTAGCAAGCCTAATAACATTGCTTTAAGCTCTGCTTTATCTAATTGATGAGTATTATGTGAATGATATTCATGGGCTTGGGTTACCACTTCCTCTCCATCTTCAAAATACTTAGAGTAATTCAGGTCTCGAGTGTCGGCTGGAATTCGATAGTAATCCCCCATATCCATGGCATGAACCATCTCTTCCTTGGTGAGCAAGGTTTCATAAAGCTTTTCACCATGACGTGTTCCTATAACTCGGATGGGGTGAGATGCATGCCCAAGTAAGTCAGTAAGTGTACCTACCAATAACTCGATGGTCGCTGCAGGCGCTTTTTGAACAAAAATATCACCATTACGACCATTTTCAAAGGCAAACAAAACCAACTCAACAGCCTGATCCAAACTCATCATAAAACGAGTCATATTAGGATCTGTAATGGTAATTTCTTTACCTGCTTTAATCTGATCTATAAACAAAGGAATGACCGATCCACGTGACGCCATTACATTGCCATAACGTGTGCAAGCAATCATAATTTGATCATCAGAAAGATTACGTGATTTGGCTACGGCAACACGCTCCATCATCGCTTTAGAAACACCCATTGCATTAATTGGATAAACTGCTTTATCCGTACTCAACACAATCACCTTTTTAACGTTTAGATTAATGGCACAATTGAGGACATTCTCTGTACCAATCACATTCGTCTTCACGGCCTGCATTGGATAAAACTCACAAGAAGGAACCTGTTTTAAAGCCGCTGCATGAAACACATAATCAACCCCTCGCATAGCATCAATAATAGAGTTTTCATCTCTAACATCACCCAAATAAAACTTTAACTTTGGGTTGTTATAAAGCTTGCGCATGTCATCTTGCTTTTTCTCGTCACGCGAGAAAATCCTAATTTCTTTAATATCTGTATTTAAAAAACGCCTTAAAACAGCATTACCAAAAGAGCCTGTACCACCAGTGATGAGGAGGGTTTTATTATGAAACATTTTATTCCTTTAATTTTTACTTAGGACTTCAGTTATTTCGGTGAATTACAAAACAACGTTCTATCTCTACCTAAAATAACTATTTTAAAAATATTTGCAGTGTTGATAAACCTAGAACAGGTTCGCCTTGTTAATGAAAGAGATTAACCAGTTTTTTTAACCATCTTATCTCGACACTTAATTTAAACTGTATTTTCTAATTATAGAATCCATCACCGTAAACAACGACATCGTATAAAAACAAAACACCTTTAACTGCAAAGTAAAAAGAAGTAACCACAACACCTAAATTTAATCCTCGATGGGATTGAAGCCCATAATACATGAAAATAAAATATCCAAATATTACTAACCTTTCTCCACCAAAAAGAAATGCTAAAATAAGTATTGGAAAAAATAAAGCTATAATTTCTGTTCGTTTAGACCACGCATAGTATAGTGTCATTAGCAGAAAAAGGAACACCTTAGAAACCCCCACTATACCTAGCTGGTTAATATAGACTCCCATCTTATTAACCAAGTGTTCCTGCAAAACCACTAAAACTGCGATGCCAAAAATTATTACAAATAAAAGATAAACCATTCTTTTATTGTATCATAGATTCAACTAGTAAGTGCAACACCTGTAAGAATTGAAAAAGGCCAGTTGA
>CAYUXU010000114.1:0-3014 GCA_964449005.1 uncultured Erysipelotrichaceae bacterium
CGCTCATTAATTATATTAACTTGACAATTCGGATTTATTTTAAGCACTTCTTCTACTAATAACTCAGTTTTCTTCTTACCAATTGTTGTTGAATTAGCAATTATTTGCCTATTAATATTGCTTTCTTCAACAATATCAAAGTCTTGAAAAATAAAACTATTAACGCCCGATCGTGCTAAGGCTATTGCTGTCCAGCCACCAATTCCGCCTAGCCCAACAATAGCAATACAAGAATTATTTAATTTAGATAAAGCAGTCGAACCTATTAAAGTTTCAAGTCGAGAAAAACGACTCATTTTTTTATAACCAGTTTCAACTCATCAAGTTGTTTTTGTGTTACATAATTAGGAGAATCACCCATGGAATCAATGGCATTTGCTGACTTAGGAAAAGCAATAACATCACGAAGAGATTTAGCTTTTGTTAGAATCATTACTAAACGGTCTAAACCAAAAGCTATACCGCCATGGGGGGGAGTACCATATTTTAAAGCTTCAATAAAAAATCCAAATTTTTCATTAATTTCTTCATCATTTAATCCAATGGCTCTAAAGACATCAGCTTGAATATTTTGATCATGAATTCGAATTGAACCACTACCCAATTCAAAACCATTTAAAACTAAATCATAAGACCGAGCAAAACATTTTTCTGGTGAAGTTAATAACTTTTTAATATCACTTTCACGAATCGCTGTAAATGGATGATGAGCTGCAACATATCTTTGCTCTTCTTCATTATATTCAAAAGCAGGCCAATCTACTATCCAAACAAATGAATAATCATCATCGTTAATTAAACCAAGTTCTCTTCCTAAACGATTTCGAAGAACACCTAATGCGGTTGGCGCAACAACTTTATTATCAGCAATAATTAAAACTAAATCATTATTTTCAATGTTTAACACTTTAATGAATTCGTCTTCAAGGTCGACAAGAAACTTTGCTAGTGGACCACTGAATGAATTGTTCTCATATTTAACCCACATTAAACCTTTTGCTTGATATTTCTTTAAATCCTCTGCGTAACTATCAATTGTTTTACGAGAAAGATTACTTCCACCTTTAATACACATTCCTTTTATTAAACCATCATTTTCTATAACATTTTTAAAAACAGAAAACTCAGTATTTTTAAAAACATCATTTAATGTTACTAATTCCATTTTAAAGCGCAAATCAGGTTTATCTGTTCCATAAAGATTAATTGCATCTGCATAGCTTAGCCTTAATATTGGAGTTTTTATTTCAATGTTTTTTATATCCTTCATTATTCGAAGGAAAAGCCCTTCAAGCAAATTGTAAATATCTTCTTCTTCAATAAAACTCATTTCTAAATCAACTTGAGTAAATTCCATTTGGCGATCTGCCCGAGAATCCTCATCCCGAAAACATTTCACAACTTGATAATATTTTTCAAATCCACTGACCATTAAAAGTTGTTTATAAATTTGTGGTGACTGTGGTAGGGCATAAAACTTACCATGATGAAGGCGAGATGGAATTAAGTAATCTCTTGCTCCTTCTGGTGTTGACTTACCGATAATCGGCGTTTCAACTTCAATAAAGCCTTCGTTATCAAAATAATTTCGGATTATTTGGACAAGTTTATGACGTAAGAATAAGTTTCTTTGCATAATAGGGCGCCTAAGATCAAGATAACGATATTTCATCCGCACTTCTTCTAAAGCATCTGTCTCATCTGCTATAATTAATGGTGATTGTTTTGCTGTATTTAAAATAACTGCTTCCCAAACATCAACTTCAATATTACCAGTTGGTAATTTATCATTTTTGCTTTCCCGTTCAATTACTTGACCTTTTATTTGTAAGACATATTCATTTTTTACTTCTTCTAATAAATGATAATTAGGATTATCAGGACGACAAACAATTTGAATAATACCTGTTCGATCCCGAAGATCAATAAAAATTAATCCGCCAAGATTTCTTTTCTTTGCAACCCAACCAACTAAAGTAACAACTTTTCCATTATCACTAAGTCTTAAATCATTATTATATATCGTTCTCATTATATCTTCTCCTTTAAATACTTAATTAGATTTTCTTCTTTGATAGTTTCTTGTGTTTTGTTCCTTACATCTTTTATTGTAAGAGAAGATTCTTTTCTTTCTTCTTCGCCAATAATTATTATAAAATCAGCATTAAGACGCTCAGCTTGACGAAATTGTGGTTTTAAATTTAGATGATAATAATCAATATCAGCTTTAAAGCCATTAGTACGAAGGTCATTACTTAATTTAAAAGCATGTTCTTTTGATAATTCATCAAGAGCAATTATAAAAACATTTATTTCTGGATTTAAATTAGGAAATAAAGACTGTTCATCCATTAACAACATGATTCTTTCTAAACCTAAAGCATAACCAATACCAGGAATATCTGGTCCACCAAAATCAGCAATTAAGCGCGAATAATTACCTCCCCCACCAATTTCAAGACCATAGTATTTTCCTTCACCTAAATATACAAACTCAAAAACAGTTTCAGTATAATAATCTAAACCGCGAACTAATGTTTCATCAACGAGATAATTAACACTTAAGTTATTTAAGTGTTTTAAAACTTCTTTAAAATACTCTTGTGATTCTTTAGTTAATGATTCAGTAATTTTAGGAACATCTTTAAATGAATGATGATTCCGATCGATTTTACAATCAAGTATTCTTAAAGGATTTGTATGGAGTCTTCGTTGACAATCTGAGCATAAACTTTCTTTATGAGGTAGAAAATGCTGATATAAACACTTTCCATAAGCTTCCCGAGAAGCAAAATCACCAATTGAATTTATCTTTACAACAATATCCTTTAAACCCAAAACTTGAAATATCTTATAACCACTAGAAATAATATCACAATCAAGAAATGGAGTTGATTTTCCAAAAGCTTCAATCCCAAATTGATAAAATTGCCGATAACGACCAGCTTGAGGACGATCATAACGAAACATTGGCCCAAAATAATATAATCGTACCGGAGGTGCTGCTGTATATA
>CAYUXU010000115.1:0-3013 GCA_964449005.1 uncultured Erysipelotrichaceae bacterium
TCATTTCAATGATAAAGACTTTGTGGATATTATGTTAATGATTATGCAGATTAACAACTGGAATCGGATTAACATTGCCATGCACAACGATATCGACCCTGAATACAAATAAAAAAAAGGACCTATCAAGGTCCTATTTTTTTATAAGTCACATTTTAATTGAGCATTACAGTTGGTACAGGTGTTACAGCCACCAATTTCTTCAACTGTCCCTTCAAGACAAATGGGACAAATATCGCCAATCTCATTACCAATATTACGATCTTGTCGATCACTTCGTAAATTGGTTTTTTTACTTGGATTAGGTTTCTCCGGAATGACGATACCTAAATCTTGTTGAATATCAATTTGTTCCCAACGTGTTTCTTCTTCATTAGTTAAAGATAGAACTTGAGAATCACGTGAACCATCAACGTAAACTGTACCACCTTTGGCTTTATTTTTGTAAAGTCGTTCATAAATAGCCTGAACTTGTCTCACTGAATAGCCCCGAGGTGCATTAACAGTTTTTGAGATGGATGAATCAATCCAGCGTTGGATAACGCTTTGGGTATCAGCATGTTCTTCAGGAGCTAAATCCATCGCACTAACAAAGTATTCAGGTAAAGTATCTTTCGTATATTCGGGGTGAATTTCTAAGAAATCATTCACGATTTTAGCATTTACTTCAATAAATTTTCCTAAACGACCTGATCTAAAGTATGAGAAGGAGAAGTAAGGTTCTAAGCCAGTTGAGACTCCGACCATGGTTCCCGTCGAACCAGTTGGAGCAATTGTGAGCAAGTGGGAGTTTCTAATTCCATGTTTGGTAACTCCAACCCGAACTTCTTCTGACATCTTAGACATATAACCAGTATTAATGAAGGCTTCGCGACTAATTAAAAATGGGAAGGAGCCTTTTTCACGAGCTAAGTCAATTGAAGCTAAATAGGCTGTTTCAGCGATAGTTTTAAATAAAGTATCAATAGTATCTAAAGCGTCTTTACTACCATAACGTTTCTTAGCATAAATTAATAAATCATGAAGACCCATTACTCCAAGTCCAACTCTTCTTTCTCCAAGAGCTTGCTTCCGATTGGCATCTAAGAAGTAGGGAGTATCATCGATGACATTATCTTGCATCCTAACTGTTAAACGGACACTTCTTTTTAATTTTTCATATAAAATTTCACCAGTATATTTATCAACAAAGTTGGCTAAGTTAATTGCTGCTAAGTTACAAACACTATAAGGCGCTAGAGGTTGTTCTCCACATGGGTTGGTTGCGACAACTTTTTGACCATAAGCTTTGGCATTAGTTTCATCATTAGCATTATCAATAAAGAAAATTCCTGGTTCAGCCGAATAAGTAGCACAAAATGAGATTAAGTCCCAAATATCGCGTGCTTTTAAAGTTCGATAAACTTTAACTGGATAGCCTAAGGCTTCCCATTCTCTTACATCACCAATCTCTTGCCAATTAGTGTCATAAAAGGCTTTTTCTTCAGGAGTACAGTTTTCTAAATCTGGGAAACGCAAATCGTAATCACTATCATTTTCTACTGCATCCATAAATTCTTTAGTTAAGGTGACAGAAATATTAGCCCCAGTTAAAAAGTCTGGACGTACTACTTCATAATGGCCCCCATTTAATAAATTATCTTGGGCGTAATCTCTTAAGTTACTGGGAGTATTACTATTATCTAATAAAGCTTGATACATTTCTTTTTCGACAAAAGTTAATGGTGTAAACTTTAATTTATTTTTTGCTTCTTCAACAATTTGAGGATCTTTTGAATTATTGACTAACCAACGTAAGATTTTTGGATTTTGCATCTTTGAAATAATAAATTCAATAATATCAGGGTGCCAATCAGCGAGCATAATCATTTGAGCACCGCGTCTTGAGCCGCCTTGTTCCACTAAATGAGTTAAGTTAGCAATATCATTCAACCAACTAACCGCACCGCTAGAACGGCCTCCAACCGCTTTGGCAGGGGCAGATTTTGGTCTTAAGGTTGATCCATTAGTTCCAACTCCACCACCCCGTGACATAATTTCCATGATTTCCTTACGGTGATCAGCGATCCCACCCCGTGAGTCTTCAATAAAAGGCATTACAAAGCAATTAAAATAAGTAACTTTGGTATTACTACCAGCACCGTATAAAACTCTACCGGCTGGAACGACGTTTAATTCTCTGATTTGTTGGAAGAATTTCTCACCAAATTCAAGTTGGGCTTGTTCGCTAGTTTCTGGTTTCGCTAAAGCAAAGCCTACTCGTTTTGCGATTTGTTCGTAATAAATTTCTAATGGTTTATCAATTTGGGTAAACGCACGTTTAATTACACCGGTTTCGATTTCAGTTTCATCTTCTAAAGCACCGCGCCACTCTTCTTCTAATAAGATAGTCGCAACTTCTTCACTTTTATCCAAGTCAAGTATTTGGCCAATTCCACGAGCCGGAAAAGTCGGATCGTCTTTAACAATTGTAATGACAATGTCACCCTCACCTAAGGTTTTAAGACCACGGTCTTTTTGAGAGTAGCGATCAAGCATTACTAGACGCGAAACACCACTATGAGTAACTTTATAGTCACTTTCAATCGGATGTAAGTGTGGGTAGTTAGCCCGAATATCATGATTTAATTTTTCAATAGTAGTTCGTTGATACATTAGAAATTCTCCTTTATTACAAAATACTTTTTTAATAATTGCTTAACTACTTTTAAAGTAGGAACAAATAGAATTAAAGTGATGACATAGTTTGAGATTGCATGAATAATATCAAAGGGGATACCGCGAAGCCAATAGGCTAAACTATAACTAAAACCATAAAAGATGCCATGGTTTATCGCAAATAATCCTCCAAAGATAGCCCCCCAAAGACCACTAATAATGGCCCAATAATACAAGTTCTCTTTGATAATTGGTTTTAAGAAATAGGCCACAATATTCCAAAGTGGCCAAATCCAGAAATAACCAACCACCCAATCTCCAAAACCCCAGATTAACATTTCTAAGGTAGTGAAGA
>CAYUXU010000116.1:0-3008 GCA_964449005.1 uncultured Erysipelotrichaceae bacterium
TGTCTTAGCTAGTTTGGAAGATTTAGCTATTAAAAAAATAATTCTTTAATTTTTGATTTAAATTGATTTAAAATCATACATTTTGTATAATTAAGTAAGCATTCCTTTTATTAATTTGATGAATCTCAAATTATTTTGAAGTTAATTTTGATTTATGGAGGAGATATGTTTACTCGAGTCAAACTGAAGAACTTTAAGTGTTTTCATTAAATAATATTGAGTTTGGTTATAAGATTGAATTTAGTTTAACGGGAAATTTAATTTTTGAACATTTATATCGGATTCGGTCGGGAAATGAAGTTACTATTTTTAAAGCAAATCTTAATAAAAAAGAATTTCATCATGATTTCTTTAAAGAACCAATTAAAGAAGAACTGACAGAGTTAGCTTTAGATATTTGGGGTGAATATTCACTTTTAGGAATTGTTGGTTATTATTTTTATCAAAATATAGAATTGTTTAAAGAAAAAATCTTCCACCATCGGGTCTATGAGGTGGCTTACTTTTTAAACCATCTTCAAATTGAATCTCTAGAAGAAGGTTTTAAACAATATCAAAGATTAAATTTATTACATGGAACTAACTTCCATCCTTTTAAAGGAACAATTAGTATTAACGGTGACGAACGAGATTACTTTAATCTGATTCAACCGGTTTTAAAAGAAGTTCTTTGTTGGCTAATCCCATCAATTACCGATCTTGATTATGAATTTATCAAACAAGAAGAAGAACAAGCTTACCAATTATATATCTGGCAAAAGACTAGTTTAGGGGAAATCAAGATGTCAATCTCGGATGCTTCTCGGGGTGTCAGACAATTGGTGCGATTATGTCATTTAATTTTTGAAGGTTTCCAGGGCTTTCCGATTATTATGGATGATTTTGATTTTGGACTGCACTTCTTTGTCAAAAAGGAAATTTATAACTTAAGCCTTTTAGGTGGATTAGCCCAAACTATCGTTACCATGCACTCTACTTCGGTCTTTGAACAAGTCAACTCAAGTGCGATTTATTTAGCACGATATGAGAATGAAACTTATGGTATTACTAACTTAGATGATATTTTACCAACCCAAGCTAATCATAATAATCGAGTACGTTATGAACGCGGATTATTTGGCAAGCCAGAACAGAACTTAAATTTACGCTTTGGTTTATTGATGCGGGAAGTAGCTAAACAAATTAAAGAAAAGTTTTATCAATTATAATTTTCTCAAGAAGATGTTTTACATCTTTTTTATTTAAGATGTTAAAAATACGTCTTTTAAAGTTGATTTAAAAATCTCCGCTATATTTGGGTTTTTAAGTTGACAAGTTATGATTTGTTGTTATAATTATTAATGTATTAGCACTAAACATGATAGAGTGCTAAAAAAGAAAGAGGAGGATTTTAATGATTAAACCACTTTATGATCGAGTCTTATTAGAAAAAATGGAGGCTAAAGCAGAAACTGCCAGCGGTATTATTTTACCCGAATCAGGAAAAGAAGAACCTTCTACGGCACGGGTCGTGGCGGTTGGTGAAGGTCGAAAAACTGATGATAATAAATTAATTCCGGTTGATGTGGCAGTCGGGGATATTGTGATTTATAAAAAATATTCAACAACTGAAGTTAAACATCATGGAAAAGAATACTTAATTATTGATATGAAAGATATTTTGGCAGTAGTGGAGGAAAATTAAGATGGCAAAAGAAATTAAATATTTCAAAGATTCACGAGTTGAACTTTTAAAAGGCATGGATGCCTTAGCTGATGCTGTAAAAATTACGTTAGGCCCAAAGGGTAGAAATGTTGTTTTAGAAAGAGGTTATGGTTCACCACTAATTACTAATGATGGGGTAACTATCGCCAAGGAAATTGAATTAGAAGATAAGTTTGAAGATATGGGAGCGAAACTACTTTATGAAGTAGCGAATAAAACTAATGATGTAGCCGGCGATGGTACGACAACTGCAACGCTCTTAGCACAAGCGATTATTCATAAAGGTTTAGAAAGCGTTGATAAGGGAACTAATCCGGTATTAATGCGTTATGGAATTGAAAAAGCCGCAAAAGAAATTTCAAATCATCTTTTGAAACAATCAGTAAAAGTTGAAACTAGTGAAGACATCGCTAATGTTGCTTCAATTAGTGCCGATAGTGCTGAGATTGGTGAAATTATTGCTAAGGCAATGGACACAGTTGGACGTGATGGTGTGATTACAGTTGATGAATCAAATACCTTTGATACTGAATTAGAGGTTGTTGAGGGTTTACAATATGATAAGGGTTATGTTTCTCCTTATATGGTTACTGATCGCGAGAAAATGGAAGTTACCATGGAAGCGCCTTATATATTAGTTACTGATCACAAGATTTCAACAATTCAAGATATTTTACCAGTGCTCGAGAAAATCGTCCAACTTAATAAACCGTTTTTCATTATCGCGGACGATATTGATAACGAAGTTGTTGCGACACTGGTCGTTAATAAATTAAGAGGAACTTTCAATGTGGCTGCGACAAAAGCACCTGGCTTTGGTGATAACCAAAAAGATATGTTAGCAGATATTGCGGTTGTAACTGGAGCAAGCTTTATTAGTAAAGACTTAGGTATGGAATTAAAAGACATTGAAATTGAACAATTAGGTAAAGCTAACAAAGTTATTATTAAAAAAGATGAAACTACAATTATTGATGGAGTTGGTGAAAAAGCTATTATTGAAGAGCGGGTTACTGAATTAAGAAAACAAATTGAGAATACTACTAATGAGTATGATAAAAAACGTCTTAATGAACGACTTGGTAAACTGACTAACGGGGTTGCCGTGGTAAAAGTTGGCGCAGCTACCGAATCGGAAATGAAAGAAAAGAAGATGCGGATTGAAGATGCTTTAAACGCTACCAAAGCTGCTGTAGCAGAAGGCGTCGTCTTAGGGGGCGGTTATGCTTTAGCGAAAGCTTACCGTGAACTTAAAGATCAAGTTAAAGGCGAAAATCCTGATGAGCAAAAAGGTATTACTGCT
>CAYUXU010000117.1:0-2989 GCA_964449005.1 uncultured Erysipelotrichaceae bacterium
TATATGCCCGCAGGAATAATCTTAAAATCAAGTGGGTGATCGACACCATTAATGTGTTCGACGGCAACAACACCTTCTCTAGCGGCAACGTGAGCCAACATATATTTACCTAAAACATCACCAATTGCATAAACACCGTCCACTGATGTTTGCATTAAATTATTTACTTCAATGCCGGTTGCCGACATCTTCAAATTCAATGCTTCATAACCTTTCGTGTTGGGTCGCATACCTGTAGCTAATAAAATTAAATCAGCATCCATGATAGTTTTAACGCCATCTTTATTGCAAACGATACCTGTTTCAGTAATTTCAGTAATATTAGCGCCTGTTATTACCGTAATCCCATCATTAACTATTTTCTTTAAAAAGTGGGTTCTTATTTCATCATCAACAGTTACTAAAGGAATTGCTTCTCTTTCTAAAATACGCACTTTAGTGCCTAAAGAGTTAAATATCGTTGCAAACTCCATCCCAATTACGCCACCACCAATTACAAGTAATGATTTTGGTAGTTTCTTTTTGTCTAATATCTCTTTACTAGTAACCACAAAACCTCGATCAAAAGCTTCTTTTAAACCTTGAATAGGCGGGAATGCTGGATGGGCGCCCGTCGCAATAATAATATTTTTGGTTGTTAATGTTTCCCCATTAACCGTAACCGTATTTTTATCAATGACATTGGCAAAGCCATCATAAACAGTGACACCGTTTTTCTTTAATAAAAAGGAAACACCACCAGTGAGTTTTTTAACTATTTTATCTTTACGATCAATCAATTTTGGATAATCAATTTCAAAAGATCCCGGTTTGACGGATATGCCGTATTCCGCGGCTTTTTTAAAATTATCGAACACTTTAGCGGTTTTCAACATGGCTTTCGTGGGAATACACCCCCAGTTAAGACACACACCTCCAATTGCTTCTTTTTCGATTAAAGCCGTTTTTAATCCTAATTGGGCGCCTTTAATCGCGGCAACATAACCGCCTGGGCCACCACCAATAATAATTACATCATATTGACTCATTCATCTACCTACTTTCCTTTTATTTTAAATCAAGGACCATCGAAGCTGGGTTCGTTAAGTAATCTTTAAGTTTAAGCAAAAACCTACCTCCATCAGCACCATCAATGATGCGATGATCAATGGTCAATGATAAGGGTAACATATGGGCTATCACCACTTCATCATGCTCATTGACAATTGGTCTTTTATAAATTGTTCCTACCCCTAATATTGCTACTTCTGGAAACTTAATGACTGGAGTTCCAAATTTGGTGCCGATTGCTCCATAGTTGGTTATCGAAAAAGTTCCATTTTGAAGTTGCTCTAATTGGATAGTTCTTTCTTTGGTCATTGTCGCTAATTGTTCAATTTCTTTCGCGAGTTCAATGATCGTCTTTTGATCAGCATTTTTAATGTTGGGAACAATTAAACCATCTGGTGTATCAATTGCAATACCGATATTAATATAGTTTTTGAAGATGATTTCTTCATTAACACTATCAAAACTGCTATTAAATAGTGGAAATTGTTTAATTGTCATCGCTAATGCTTTAGCAATATAAGCCATATACGTTAGTTTAATTGATTGTTTTTCAACAATTCCTTTTTGCTCAGTCCGCATTTTAACGAGTCTAGTAATATCGTATTCATCCATCAAAGTGGTGGGCACGATAAAGTCATGAGCGTTATTCATGACATTAACAATCGTCTTACGAAGTTTGCTAATTTTTACACGAGTGACGCCTTCATTAAAATGATCCATTTTAATAGCTTCTTTTACAACTTTGGATGTGGATACACCTTGGCCATGACTGGCGGAAATTATATCATCTTTCATAATCCGTCCGTGTTCGCCACTTCCCTGAATGTGGTTTAAATCAACGCCTAAATCTGAAGCCATTTTACGAGCAACCGGCGTAGCCAAAACTTTGCTAGTTGTCTCATCTATAACATTCATTTCAGGAGCACTTTCAATTACTTCATCAGATATTTCTAAAGTTCCGACAACCGCGGTTGATTCTTCTTTAATGGACTCGCTAACTTGTTTAACTTCTTCTTGAGCAAGTGGCGCTTTGCCTGTTTCATCAATCCACACCAAAGTATCACCTACTTTTATGTTATCACCAACCTTAAAACCTAATTTATTAACCACTCCAGCAACTGGTGATGGTAAATCGGCATTAACTTTATCGGTTTCCACGACAACAAGTGATGTTCCATCTTTGACGGTATCACCAACTTTAACGAGCCATTTTAATATTTGGCCCTCGTGAATTCCTTCACCTATATCAACAAATTTAAATTCAAACATAACAATCTCTCCTTAAATCTTATATGAGGCGAGACGCTTAATTTCATGAGCAATCCGTTTTGTATCTAAAACTTGATGTTGCTCGCCTCGAGGTAACGGAATGGCGATATCAAAACCCGTCAATCTAACTGGGGGTGCCTCTAAATATAAAAAGGCTTTTTCAATAACGCGTGTAATAATTTCCGTAGCAAACCCTAATGTTTTAACTGCTTCTTGAACAACGAGTAGGCGACCTGTCTTTTTAACTGAATTAATAATCGTTTCTGTATCCATTGGAACAATCGTTCTTAAATCAATTAACTCGACTGATATTTTTTCACCTTCGATAGTTTTTAGGGCGTTTTGCACATCACGAACCATCGAGCCCCAGGCAATAACGGTTAAATGCTCGCCTGGTTGCACAATTCGCGCTTTGCCAATCGGAACAAGATATTCGGCTTCAGGAACTTCTTGCTTGAAAGCCCGATAAATTTTCTTTGGTTCAAAATAAACGACGGGATCTGGATCTTGAATGGCCGCGGCCATTAATCCTTTCGCATCGTATGGTGTTGCAGGGATGACAATCTTAATACCAGGTATATGAGCAATAAATGATTCAATTGCTTCAGAGTGATGTTCTAAAGCACGAATTCCTCCGCCCCAAGGCATTCTTAAGACCATCGGAACTTGG
>CAYUXU010000118.1:0-2972 GCA_964449005.1 uncultured Erysipelotrichaceae bacterium
TATCTGGGATTGCAGTTTTTATTGCATTAAAGGATGATGATGGAACATCTTTTAGCTTGTTCGCTAATTTAAATTGGGGTTGGGTAATACTTTTAGCCGGATTTATGCTTTTTTACTATACTATTGTGGGATGGATCTTATATCGTTTAACCTTGAGTAAATATCCAAATTATAAATTTCATTTCGGGGTAATTAATTCTTTTATTGCAACTTTCTTTCATGCTATTACTCCAGGGGCTTCCGGCGGTCAATTTATGCAAGTATATGTTTTTAGGAAACAAAAAGTGGCTTTAAGTGATGCGGTTAGTATTTTATGGATTGATTTTATACTATATCAAGCGACGATGGTTTTAACGGTAGCAATCTTACTTCTTAGTCGTATTAAAAGTATTATTGCTGGTAATTTTCATCTTTTCATTTTTGTTTTAATTGGTTTTTTAATTAGTGGTTCTTTGATTATTGGAATGTGGCTAATTACAAGATTTTCTAAAATCTATAATTTTGTCATGACCAAAGGCGTTAATTGGGCTTTTCGCTTAAAAATTGTTAAAGATGAAGCTTTAACGATTTCTAAGATTAAAGCTACTATTCAACGTTTTGAAACCGAATTAGAAAGTTTTAAGTCAGAAAAAGGATTAATTTTTCAAGTAATTATTGCCAATATTTTCCGCTTACTCTTAGCTTTTAGTTTTCCATATTTATGTGCTTATGTTTTAAAGCTTCCGGTCAGTTTTGATCAACTTTGGGAAATTATGGTTTTGACCGCTTGTGTTAATATGGTAGCGACATTATTTTTTGTCCCGGGGGCTAGTGGTGGGACCGAATTAACCTTCTTGGCTTTATTTACCGGTTTATTTGGAGCTGTGGCAGCTCGTAGTTTAATGTTAGTTTGGCGTTTTTTCAGTTATTACTTTATGATGATTATAAGTGGAATTGTTTTTATGGTATTTAAACAGTATTATCACTTTAAGGAGAGGTAACAATGCGAATTGGAATTTTTACAGATACATATTTGCCTGATATCAATGGAGTTGTTTCTTCAATTCGAATTTTAGAAAATGAAATGCGACAACATGGGCATGAAGTTTACATTGTGACAACTCATGGAAAACTAACTACTGAAATGACAGACCATTGTCTATTTTTACCTGGGATTGAATTAAAGAAACTTTATGGTTATGTTTTAACATCGCCATTACATCTTAAAGCGACTGAAATCGTTAAGGGAATTGAACTGGATTTAATTCATGTTCATACCGAATTTGGGATTGGTATTTTAGCGCGGCTGATTGCTCGCCGCTTAAATATTCCACTTGTTTCTACCTATCATACTGCTTATGAAGATTACACTCATTACGTAAATATCTTTAATAGTAATATTTTTGAAAAGGTCGCTCGTAAAACAGTCGCTTCTTTAAGTCGACTTTATGGTGAAAGTTGTATTGAAATTATTGCGCCATCTTTAAAAACGAAAACAATGTTGACTAATTATGGTATTAAACGACCAATTTCAGTTATTCCGACTGGTATCGAATTAAAACGTTTCCACCCGAATGAAACGAGTCCAGAAGACCTTGAAAAATTAAAAACCGAGTTGAATATTAATGGTGAAACTACTATTTTATTTGTTGGACGAATTGCTTTAGAGAAAAGTATCCAGATGTTGCTTGAGGGTTTATTAGAGTTGAAAGAAGCTGTTTCACAGTTTAAATTCCTAGTTGTGGGAGATGGTCCTGAGTTAGAAAACTTAAAAAGCTTTGTTAATAAACATGGCCTGAAAGAACGAGTGATTTTTACTGGAAAAAAACCAAGCGAATTAATTCCCCAATATTACCACGTAGCGGATGTTTTTGCTTCAGCTTCAGTCACAGAGACACAAGGAATGACTTACATCGAGGCTTTAGCAGCAGCGATTCCAATTTTTGCTCGGGAAGATGAAGCAGTTACTAAATTATTAGAAGAAGATAAAAATGGCTTTTATTTTAATGATAGTAAAAGTTTTGCTGAAAAGCTCTTACATTATCAAAGTTTATCAGTTGAGAAAAAAGCTCTCTTAAAAGATGCAGCAATAAACTCAGTTAGCCATTATGACAGTGAATTATTTTATAATCGAGTATTGAAGGTTTATGAAAGGGCGGTTTTAATGTATCAAGATTACTATGAAATTATAAGTTTTCGTAATAAAGGCGATTTAGTTGAAGTTGAATTTGAACATAATCATGAAACATATAATGTTAAAATTTCAGTAGATTTATTTGCCGAGTATGGTTTACGGAAAGGAAAGCAAGTTAATCCTTTAGACTTTGATAACTTAAAAGCAGAAGAAGAATACGTTTTAGCTTCCCAACAATTTTTAAGAAGAATCTCTTATAAAGATCGGACTCGTAAAGAAATGTATGATTGGTTAACCCAAAAAACCAGTCTCCCAATTAATAAAATAAATCAAATGGTAGCTCATTTTGAAGAGAAAGGTTACCTCAATGATGAACGCTTAACGAAAAGCTACATTAGTAATATGATTAACCTTTTACAAGGACAACATCGCATTACTAGCGACCTTGTAAAACGAGGAATTCCGATTGAGCTCGTTCGGAAAGCTTTTAGTGAAGAAGAAAACTATCAAGAGCTTTCGATGGCAATTAAATATGCAGAAAAGGTTATGGGATCAATTAAAGACAAATCACTGCGAAAAAAGAAACAACTTTTGGCTAGTCGTTTATATCGGCAAGGTTATGATCAAGCTGTAATTCAAGAAGCGATTGAAAATTTAAATTTCATTGCGGATCAAAAGAAAGAACTAGATGTTTTAAAAAAGCAAGCTGATAAAGTGAAACGACGTCATGAAAAGAAATTTACGGGTAGTGAGTTAAGGAACAAAGTATTTCAAAGTCTAATTCAAGCTGGTTTTGAATATAACGATATATATTTTATTATTGATGAAATGGAGTGGTAAAAGTGGCAATTAAAGATTT
>CAYUXU010000119.1:0-2920 GCA_964449005.1 uncultured Erysipelotrichaceae bacterium
TATTTTTCCACCTACTATGATTGTTATTAAGCGTAACCCTAACTGCGCTATTTATATTATTAGATTTGTTCGGCAATTTGCCTTAATTTTCGTAAACGATGATTCATTCCAGATTTACTAATCTGGTTACCAGTTTCACTTTGATAAATCTCGCAAAGTTCATTAATACTGGCTTCTGGATTCGCCAATCTTAAATTAGCAATTTCCAGTAATCTCTCATCAAGCATTTCATAACGGCCCGCCTTTTGGATTTTTTTAATTAAATCAATTTGTTTGGTGGCAGCAATAATAGTTTTTACTTCATTAGCTACTTCACAATTGTCTAAACGAACAAAATTATTGGTAAAGTCTCTTTGAATTCTTTGGTCTTCAAATAACATTACCGCATTATGGGCTCCGATACTTCGTAAAAAATCAGAAATCATTTCCGAAGCTTTTAAATATACAATATAGCGGTTTCTTCGTACTACTAGTTTTGGTTCTAAATTAAAGCGCCTTAGTAATTGCATTAAGTACTCGGCTTGCTTCTGATCAGTATTTCTTACTTCTAAATGGTACTTACTAGTTAAAGGTGAGTTAACACTGCCCGCTGCTAGGAAGCTTCCCGCAATATAAGCTCGGGCACAACACTCCTTAGCGACGATCGCTAAATCAACTTGCTCAGCTGGCATAGCGTCACGCCATAATCCAACGACTAACAATAATTCTTTTACTTTCGAAACAATTGTTAAATTGTAAATATTATTTTTTTGGAGGTTCATCTTTTTAATAATTGAAAGTTCAATCTCAAAATCACCGACTTGTTTAATTAAAAACCAAATCCGGCGCGCAATAGCGGCACTTTCACTACTTATTTTTAAAGTTAATTGTTGTTTTGAAATAACTAAAGAACCATTATATTTAATTAAAGCCGCCAGTTGTGCTTTTTGACAACAAGGATTTAAATTGTTTTGGGCAATCTCAATTTTAACATCTTGAGAAAATGACATTAAATCTCCTCCAAATACTCCCGAAAGAACCTTTCGATTTTAATAAAACTATGACGAATCAAACCCGTTGTAAAATCATCTAAAAGTGATTTCTCAATAAACTCATAATGGGGATTTTGTTGATTCATTTTAACTAAGTAAGAATTCTCCTTTTGATAGCGATTTAAGATATCAACTGGAATCCAATCATTAGCTTTTACGACACAATCAATCTTTCTTAATAATTGACTTTCTAAAGCTGAAACATGTTCTTTAACACCGTAGTTATCGGTTTCACCCGGTTGGGTCATAATATTACACATATATAAAAGCGGGGCTGAGGCTTGTGATATCGCAGTTTGGATATCTTCAATAATCAAATTAGGCAAGATACTAGTATAAAGACTTCCAATTCCTAAAATAATTAAATCAGCTTGATTAATCGCCTTAATTACTTGAGGAGTTGCCTTAACTTGATTATCAAAATAAACCCGTTTAATAGCGGCTTGGTGTTTTGTAATATTAGTCTCACCACTGATCACTAAACCGTTTTCCATTTCAGCTTTTAAAGTGACAATTTCTGTTGTAGCTGGTAAAACTGTTCCCGCCAGATTCAATACTTTTGATAATGAAGAAACAGCTTCCATAAAATCAGCATTAATGGCGGTTAAAGCGGTTAAAATTAAATTACCTAAATTATGACCATCAATCGCCACATCTTTACCAGTTTCAAAGCGATAATCCATCAATAAAGAAAGCAAGGTTGACGATTTCGCTAAAGCTATCATGACATTACGAATATCACCCATTGCTGGTATATCAAAAGCCTCACGAAGCCGACCAGTACTTCCTCCATCATCAGAAACAGTCACCACCGCCGTAATTTCAATATCTTTTAAATTCTTTAAGCCTCGTAAAACTGTGGCTTGGCCATGGCCACCACCGATTACTACTATTTTCTTCATAATCAGCCCACCTCACTATCATTTTATCATTAATGTATTTTTATTTCGATTCTTCACTTACTTCCTTATAAAGTGAAATTACACCAGCTTTTTGTAAGCGAATAATAATTGTTGTCGCAATTGGTAAACCAAATAAACCAATTACCCCAAAGATTTTAGCTCCTAAGAACATTGTAAATAAGGTTAATAACGGATAAAGTCCGATTTGATCTCCAACAATCTTTGGTTCTACGATATTTCTAATTACTGTTACGACGATATAAATAATTGCTAAACC
Organism: uncultured Erysipelotrichaceae bacterium; assembly: GCA_964449005.1. Taxonomy (GTDB): domain Bacteria; phylum Bacillota_I; class Bacilli_A; order Erysipelotrichales; family Erysipelotrichaceae; genus CAYUXU01. Next base: position 2,211 of record CAYUXU010000119.1, read on the forward strand.
AATCCCTAAAGAAATATTTCCATTAATAAACTCAATAATAAACCATGGTATCATCACCCCGCCAGTCCCTAAGATTGGCAAGATATCAATCATCGCAATAATTAAAGCCACGACAATCGCATTGGGAATTCTTAATATTGTTAAACCAATCGCTAGTTCAATAAAAGTCATCGTCATAATTAAAGCATACGCTTTTAAGACTTGGAAAATAATTTGTGAGAAACTTTCCTTAATTACTGTGACGATTTTCTCACCTCGAGGAGACAATTGTAATTTGAAGAAATTAATGATTTGATCAAAATCAATTGCCATGAAAAATGAAGAAATAATCGTAAAAAGAAAGGCAATAATTATCTTTGGGATTGAAGTAATTAAATTTGTTAAAGAGGAAATCGCATTAGTCGAGACAGTTTTAACAATTCCGGTTAAAGTACTAACGATTTCTCCACTAATTTCATTTAAAATTCCTAGTAAGTCAAAATCACTCGAAGCAATTAAATCTTCAATTTTAGATAAAACATTTTCAATTACTGGTAAGATGCTAGTTTCAAAAAGATCGGGAAAGGTCGCAAAGAAGTTATTCAAGCCTTTAATTAAACGAATTGTTAAAAAGGTCACTGCAACACCGGTTAAAGCATAAAAGATTAATAAAATCACTACCGCCAGAAACTTCTTATTAATTTTAAACCACTTATTTAACTTAACAATAA
>CAYUXU010000120.1:0-2840 GCA_964449005.1 uncultured Erysipelotrichaceae bacterium
TAAAGCTTCCTTAATTGGTGAAATTGGTACCAGTTTAAATACTATGGAAGATATGGAAAAGAAAGTCTTTGATGCTTCAATTTTAGCTGCTAAAAGAACTAACTGTGTCATCTCGACTCATACTACTTTAGGAAGTTATGCTTTAGAGCAGGCCCATTACTTAATTGAAAGTGGGATTAAACCGGCTAAAATTATTATTGGACATCAAGACTTATCACAAAATCTAGACCAAATTTTAGAGTTATTAAAACTAGGAGTTAATGTGGCTTTTGATACGATTGGGAAAGATAATTATTTCCCAGATACTGAAAGAGTAGAATTTCTAAAAGTAATTCAAGAACAAAATTATATTGATCAAATTGTTTTATCACTTGATATTACTAGAAAGTCACATTTAAAAGTTAATGGCGGCATTGGTTATGATCATCTTATTACAAAATTTTTACCAATGTTAGAAGCTGGTGGTATTACCAGTGATTCAATTGAGAAAATGTTAAGACTTAACCCACAAAGAATTTTCCAAGGAGATTAAAATGAAGACTTATCCTTTAGAGAGTATTACACTAAGTGAAGCCATTGAAAAACAATTTCAATTAGTAGATGCTATTACTAAAGAATTTTCAGGACTAGAAGTTTTAGCTTTAGGTGATCTCGGAGTAGTTTCACCTTATAATCAACCAACCACAACGATTAAAGTGGAAAAAGCACTAGCCCGTTTTTTTCAAGTTGAAGCTTGTCGCTTAGTCAGAGGAGCAGGTAGTGGTGCGATAAAAGAAGGTTTAATGAGTTTATTAAATCCTGGAAGTACTTTGTTGGTTCATCAAGCTCCAATTTATGAAACTACCAAAACAACTTTGAAGTGGATGAATATTAACTTAATAGAAGTAGATTTTAACGATCTAAATGCTTTAAAAGAAACTTTAAAAAACAATAAAATTGATGCAGTTTTAATTCAATATACAAGACAAACTTTAACCGATAGTTATGAAATGGGTGAAGTAATTAAGACGATCAAAGAAAATTCGGATTTACCGATTATTACTGATGATAATTATGCAGTAATGAAAGTTACTAAAATTGGAGTTGAGTTAGGTGCCGACTTATCAGCTTTTTCAACTTTTAAATTACTAGGTCCCGAAGGAATTGGATGTTTAGTTGGGAAGCAGAAATATATCGACCCCGTAGTGAAACGCTTATATTCGGGTGGTTCCCAAGTTCAAGGTCATGAAGCTCTAGAAACTTTAAGAGGGATGATTTATGCGCCAGTTGCTTTAGCGATCCAAGCTCAAGTTGTAGATGAAGTCGCTCAGGCTTTAAATCAGGGACGGATCTCTGGTGTTTTAGAAGCTTTAGTAGCTAACGCTCAATCAAAAGTAGTAATTGTCAAACTTAAGAAAAATAATGCCGCAGCAGTTATTAAAAAAGCTGCAAAGCTTGGAGCAGCCCCGCATCCAATTGGTGCTGAAAGTAAATACGAATTTGTTCCAATGTTTTATCGGGTCTCTAAAACTGTGGCTGATCAACTAGCGGGAGCAACAGATAATCTGATTCGAATTAATCCGATGCGCAGTGGAACAGAAACAGTCTTACGAATTTTAGAGGAAGCGATTGCTTTGGAGGAATAAAATGTTTACTAAACAACTAAAAGAGAAAAACCCAAAATTAATTGAAGCTGCTTATCAACTTCATGAATCCGGTTTGGTACTACCAGATAGTTTTTTAGTAGACGTTGATCAATTAATGGCTAACGCCAAAGCGATGTTAGCGGAAGCTAATAAATATGATATCGAGTTATATTTCATGTTAAAACAACTCGGAAGAAATCCTTACCTAGCTAAGAAATTTATTGAATTAGGTTATCCAGGGGCAGTAGTTGTTGATTTTAAAGAAGCTCAAGTAATGATGAATCATAATATTCCAATTATTAATATTGGTAATTTAGTTCAAATTCCAAAAGTTATGTTAGAAAAAGTATTAAAGTACCAAGTGACTTATGTAACAGTCTTTTCTTTAGATATCGTTCAAAGAATTAACCAACTTTCAGAAAAACTAAATCAAAAACAAAAACTCATGATTCGAGTTTATGATGAAAATGATAAGATTTATAGTGGTCAAGAAGCAGGGATTAGTCTTCAAGAGCTACCAGATTTTTATAAAGCAATTCAAGATTTAAATAATGTTGAAGTTACAGCAGTAACTTCTTTCCCATGTTTTTTATTTAATGAAGCTTCTTTAGAAATAGAAGCTCTTCCAAATTTAGATACTGTATTTAAAGCAAAAGAAATTCTTGAAAAGCTTGGTACTAAAATTGATAATATTAATGGCCCATCAGCAACCTGTACCACACTCATCCCAACACTTAAAGCACTGGGAGTTACCAGTGGTGAGCCAGGTCATGGTTTAAGTGGAACAACACCCGCTCATCGTACTTTAGATTTAGTGGAAAAACCGGCAGTTATTTACTTAAGTGAAGTTTCACATCATTTTCAAGGCAAATCTTATATTTATGGTGGTGGTCATTATCGGAGATCACATCTTAAAAATGCGATTGTGAAATCAGTTCATGAAGAAACTTTAGTCGATGTTATTCCACCTAATTTAGATAGTATTGATTATCATTTTGGTTTAAAGGGAATTTATCCCGTAGGCAGTAGTGTTATCTCAGCTTTTCGCTTCCAAATTTTTGTGACTAGAAGTGATGTCGTTTTAATTGAAGGGATTAGTCAGGATAAACCAAAAATCGCAGGTATTTATAATAGTTTAGGTCAATTAAAATGAAACCAAGGCGTTTTATTTTAGTTGTCTTAGATAGTTTTGGAATTGGAGAGATGGAGGATGTT
>CAYUXU010000121.1:0-2792 GCA_964449005.1 uncultured Erysipelotrichaceae bacterium
TCTTCGAATAATTAGTTGATTGTTAATCGAAGGAGCTGTAGCTCCTTCGATTTTTAAAAGGGAAGGAAGAAAAAATATGAGTGTAACAATTACAATAAATAATGCAGTAAAGCGCTTTGGAGATAAAACGATTATTCCTGATTTATCATTAGAAATAAAAGAGGGAGAGTTTTTTACGCTACTTGGTCCTAGTGGTTGTGGTAAAACAACATTATTAAGAATGATTGCTGGCTTTAACACAATTGAAGGTGGTGAGTTTTATTTTAATGATAAGTTAATTAATAATTTGCCTCCCCATCAAAGAAATATCGGAATGGTCTTCCAAAACTATGCTGTATTCCCACACATGAGTGTTGAGAAAAACGTTGGTTATGGTTTAAAACAACGTAAAATTAAAGACCCAGAATATACTGAATTAGTTGATGAAATTTTAAACATTGTTCAAATTAGTGATTTAAAAGATCGGATGCCGACTCAAATGTCAGGTGGTCAGCAACAACGGGTTGCTTTAGCCCGTGCGATTGTAATACGCCCGAACGTGTTATTAATGGATGAACCACTTAGTAACTTAGATGCCAAGCTAAGAGTTGATATGCGTTTAGCCATTAAACGAATTCAAAATCAATTTAAAATCACAGCGATTTACGTTACCCATGATCAAGAGGAAGCTTTATCAATGTCAGATCGAATGGCAGTTATGAACTTTGGTGAAATTCAACAAGTTGGAACACCACTTGAAATATATACCAATCCAGCTAATTTATTTGTGGCTACTTTTATTGGCCAAAGTAATATGTTTGAAGCTACTTTATCAAAGAAACAAACCATTGAACTCTTTGATGGCAGTACTTATCAATTAAAACGCTTAAGAAGCGATTTAGAAGTTGGTTCTAAATTAAAAGTTATTGTGAGACCGACCGAAATTAACTTTGCTAAAACAGGTATTAAAGGGGTTATAGTTGAAAAGATTTTCTTAGGATCAGAAATTCGTTATCAAATTAAATTAGACAATGACCAAATTATCGAAGCAGCTCAAGATGTTAAAGATACTCATTATAATGAAAATGATGAAGTGTATTTAGACTTTGATCTTGATGTAATTAATGCTTTTGATAGTGAAAGTCAGCTTTCAGTCATGGTAGGTGGAGATGATGAATAAAAAAGGCAAACTATTAGATGGTTGGACGATAGTCGCAATTTTATGTTTTGTCTTTTTTGCGGTATTCTTTATTTATCCAATCTTACAAGTCTTATTAAGCAGTATTATTGATAGTAAGACTGGTCAACTTGATTTTAGTTATTTTGTAAGATTCTTCGAAAAGAAATATTATACCAACACTATTAAAAATAGCTTTAAGGTTACTACTTTAGCGACTTTATTTACTATGATTGTGGGCACGACTCTAGCTTATATCACAAGAACGGTAAAAATAAAATATAAATCTCTGATTGATGTCTTATTAATTATCTCAGTCGTTTCTCCGCCTTTTATTGGTGCTTATTCTTGGATTACTTTACTTGGAAGACAAGGTTTAATCACAAAGGTAATTAATAGTATTTTTGGAATTACTTATAAGGGTATCTATGGCTTTGATGGTATCTTACTCGTATTTACCATTAAACTAATCCCTTTAGTTTATTTATATGTTTCTGGAGCTTTGAAAAATATGGATAACTCCTTAAGTGAAGCTGCAGAAAGTCTTGGGGCAATTGGTTGGAAAAAGATTAAAGATATTGTTTTACCATTAATTCTGCCAACTATCTTAGCTGCAGGATTTCTCGTTTTCATGCGCGTCTTAGCCGACTTTGGGACACCAAAGTTAATTGGAGAAGGTTTTCGAACTTTACCAACTTTAATCTATGATTCATTTATTGGAGACTTAACCTCGGATCGGCGTTTAGCGGCAACGATTAGTGTCATCATTATTATCTTTACAGCGGCATTATTCTTAGTGCAACGTTACATTTCCAGTTTAAGAAAAATTGAAATGACAGCGTTAAATCCAATGGAACCTAAAAAAGAAAAAGGTTTCAAAAATATCATTTCTCATTTCTTAGTTTATTTGTTTACATTTTTAGCGATTTTACCAACTGTGGTAATTTTACATAACTCATTTCGAAATAGTCGGGGGACGGTTTATTTACCAGGTTATTCCTTCGTTAATTATAGTAATGCTTTTCGGACTTTAAGTCACACCATAAAAAATACTTATCTTTTCTCATTTATTGCGATTATTTTAGTAGTTATCATTGGTGTTATTATCGCTTATACTTCAGTGCGGAAAGAATCGAAGATAACCAATATTTTAGACGTTATCTCAATGTTCCCTTATATTATTCCTGGATCAATTTTAGGGATTGCTTTAATTATTGCTTTTAATAAACGGCCTTTATTATTAAGTGGCACCGCCTTCATTATTATTATTGCTTACGTGATTCGGCGCTTGCCATATACGATTCGAAGTTCTTCTGCGATTTTAAGACAAATTAATTTAAATGTTGAAGAAGCTTCACAAAGTTTAGGGGCTAACCCGTTTAAGACATTTTTATTTGTGACTTTACCAATGATGGTGCCCGGCATTGTTTCGGGAGCAATTATGAGTTGGTTATCTATCATTAGCGAATTAAGTGCTTCAGTAATTTTATGGATTGTTTCAACAAAGACTTTATCGATTGAAATTTATTTCCAAGTTATGGATGGTAACTATGGCGTAGCGAGTGCTTTATCTACGGTTTTAATTACGACAACGGTTATAACTTTACTTTTATTCTTTAAAATTACCGGAAAAAGA
>CAYUXU010000122.1:0-2790 GCA_964449005.1 uncultured Erysipelotrichaceae bacterium
TTTGCCTTAACAGTTGAAGCAAAAGTTCGTGGTTATGATAAAGGGCGTTTCTCATTTAATGTCCGAGGTGGTCGTTGTGAACACTGTCAAGGTGATGGTGTTAAAAGAATTTCGATGCACTTTTTGCCAGATGTTTATGTGCCATGTGAAGTCTGTTTAGGGAAACGTTATAATGAAGAAACATTACAAGTTTACTATAAAGGTAAAAACATATATGATGTATTAGAGATGACTGTTGAAGAAGCCGTTGACTTTTTCCAAGCGATTCCAACATTAAAACATCGCTTACAAATTTTAATGGATGTTGGACTTGATTACATTAAATTAGGTCAAAACTCAACCACCTTAAGTGGGGGTGAAGCGCAACGAGTTAAGTTAGCTAGTGAGCTTCAAAAGAAACCAACTGGAAAAACGGTTTATGTCTTAGATGAACCGACGACTGGTTTACATACTCATGATGTTAAAAAGTTATTACGTGTTTTACAAAGAATTGTCGATAACGGTGATACTGTGATCGTGATCGAACACAATCTAGATATTATTAAATCGGCTGACTATATTATCGATTTAGGTCCTGAGGGTGGCGATGATGGTGGACAAGTGATTGCAACTGGAACTCCTGAACAAGTCGCTAAAATTTCGAAAAGCTATACTGGTCAATATTTAAAAAAAGTTTTAAGATGAGGTGATTATGACAAATACTAATAATAAATACGTAAGTATCTTAGAATTAAAGAAATTCTTTAATCTCTCGCAGGCCACTGGTGATGAAAATTCTTTAAAAAGACGGGTGGTTACTCCAGAGATTAATCGGCCTGGTTTTGAATTAACGGGCTTTTATAAAAGAAGTTCTTTAAAGCGGCTTATGATCTTAGGTGATAAAGAAATTGCTTATATTAAAACCCTCTCAGAAGAAGTCCAAATCGAGAGATTTTCTCATTTAATAAACGATTTAACACCGGCGATTATTATTAGTAAAAATCATCGAACTCCGCGTCAATTAAGAAAAATTGCCACTGAAAGAAATTTCCCAATTTTTCGTTCTGAATTACCAACCTATCGTTTAATGGTAGATATGATTGGATATTTAGATGAAAAATTAGCTCCAACTGATAATTATCATGCCGTCTTAATTAATGTTTTTGGGAAGGGTGTTTTAATTATTGGTGAAAGTGGAATTGGTAAAAGTGAACTAGCTTTAGAGTTAATTCGCAAAGGTCATGTTTTAATCGCTGATGATCGGGTAGTTGTAAGTCGTGTTCATCGGATTATCGTAGGACGCCCCCCCGAGTTATTAAAAGGTTTCCTTGAGATTCGTGGTTTGGGGATTATTGATATTGTTCAAATGTTTGGGGCCAGCGCTATCTTAAAAGAATCTAATGTTGATTTTGTGATTGAACTGGAAAAATGGAACCCGAAACGTGATTATGCGCGGCTTGGAGTAGAAGACCCTGAATTCCAAGATATTTTAGGAGTAGCGATCCCCAAGATTGTTTTCCCAGTTAAAGAAGGTCGTAACATGTCAGTCTTAGTTGAAGCAGCCGTTACAGACTTTACTTTAAAACAAATGGGAATTGATAGTTCTAAGACTTTTGGTGATAAAGTTTTTAATCACATCAAAGGTAAAAATAAGAGTAAGAAGAGGTAAGTATGTTATTGTTTCCTGATTTTTCAACCGTCGTTCAAATCGGTTCGTTTTCAATTAAATGGTATGCCGTTTTAATTATCGGTGGTGCCTTTCTCAGCTATGCCATAATTCGCAAGAATGTTACCAAAGCTGGTTATCAAGCTGAATTAATTGATGATATATTTTTTACAACCTTACTGATGGGTATTTTAGGTTCGCGACTTTGGTATGTTATTTTTTATGATTTAAAATATTATTTAGCTAATCCAGCCAAGATACTAATGACTTGGGAAGGTGGCTTAGCTATTCAAGGTGGTTTATTTTTAGGAGCTGCCTATGTTTATTACGCCACAAAAAAACACCGGATTAGTTTTTTAAGATTAGGTGATTTAATCTTACCGCATGTCTTACTAGCACAAGCGATTGGCCGTTGGGGAAATTTCTTTAATCAAGAAGCTTATGGTCCAGTTGTTTCAGAAAAGTTTTATCAATATTGGCCCAACTTTATTAAAGATCATATGTTTATTGAAGGAGCTTATCGTCTTCCAACCTTTTTTATTGAAAGTGTTTTTAACTTAGTTGGTTGGTTTTTAATAGTCGTGCTACTACGGAAACATAGTGAACATAAACGTGGTAATCAAATTTATGCTTATTTAATGTGGTATGGAGTAACGAGATTTTATGTAGAAAGTTTTCGGACCGATAGCTTATACTTTTTTAATTTAAAAATTGCCCAATTAATTTCAATCGGATTTATTATTATTGGATTACTTGGTACCTTTGGTTTGTTTAGACGTTTAGTTCATGTTAAACCGACCATTTTATTTGATTACGATGGAACATTAGCCGATACCGAACCAATGATTTTAGAAACCTTTACGGAATTATTTAAGAAGTACCATCCCAATCAAAAAACACCAGAAGGATTAATGGATTTTGTGATTGGACCACCTTTAGAATTATCAATTGAGAAATTTTTTCCTGAGCATGACGCGGCATCATTAGTGGCGGAATATCGAGTCTTAAATAAAGAACTCCATTATCGCGATTTCCATGAAATACCAGGAGCAAAAAATCTCTTAAAATATTTACATGATAATAATTATCCAGTAGCGATCGTTTCAAATAAATCTAGTGAGATGATTCGGCTCGGTTTAGAGTTA
>CAYUXU010000123.1:0-2751 GCA_964449005.1 uncultured Erysipelotrichaceae bacterium
GGGCTTCCACCGCAAAAGTATGGACACTTAAGGCCATAATTAATAATATCGTTAAGAAATATGTAATTATTTTCTTCATATATTACTCCTTTCTTTTTTCTTTAAAAAGATAAATCTATCAAATATTTTTATCGCAGCTGGCAAGACAATAATTACCATTAGAAATGATAATACTGTCCCTCGGGCTAATAATGTTCCTAATTCGGCGATAATCGGATTGTTTGAAGTTAGAGACAAGGCAATCCCAGCTGTGGTTAAAATTCCGGCTGATGTTAAAAGTGGTACTAAGCTTTGATTAAGAGTTTTTGATAAAGCTTTGTCTTTATCTAAGCTTTTTCTTTCATATAAATAATTATTAGTAAATAAGATGGCGTAGTCGACTGTTGCCCCAAGTTGTACCGTACTAATAATCAAGTAGCCAATAAAGCTTAAAGTATTATTGGTAAAGTAAGCGACCGACAAATTGATCCAAATTGCGGTTTCAATTGTAAATACTAATAGTAGTGGTAATAGAAAGGATTTAAAGTTGATTAATAAAACAATAAAAATTCCTAGTACCGCAATTAAATTAATAATTGTCGTATCAGCTTCAACGATCGATTTCATATCATATAAAACTGAGCTTTGTCCGGTAATATAATAATCTTCATAAAACTGTTCCGTTAGTTCCATGACTTCACTAACCACTGCGAAGGATTTTTCACCTTCTTCAGGTAGGTCAGTATATAAAATTAAACGGGTATAATCTTGACTATAGAACTGTTTCAAAGCGGCTTCTGGTACGTATTGACTGGGGATTTCAGTTCCCACCATCGTTGCATAAGAAACGACACTTGAAATTTCTTTAATTTCTGACAGTTTTTGGCTTAAGGTTAATTCAATTCCTGGTTCTTTAGTTTTAACTAATAAAACCAAAGGATTTTCTTTCCCAAATTCATTTTCAATTTTAATTGTATCTTGTCCAACTCGGCCACTAGCGGCAATCTCACCCATCCCATACATAAACTCAGTTTTACTTTGAGCTAAAAAAGCTGGTGTTACAATAATAATCGCGAAAATAAGAAAGAAATATTTAACTTTTAAAATAGCTTTACTTGTCCGCTTAAAACTCGTGATAAATGGTCGATGGGTTGATTTTTCAAGCAAAGTATTCATCTTTAAAACTAATGCGGGTAAAAAGACCATTACCGCCAAAAAGCTAAAAGCAACCCCTTTCGCTAAATGAATCCCCAAATCTAAACCAATTTCAAAGCGCATAAATAATAAGGCCATAAAACCAATTACCGTAGTAGCTGCGCTAGCTGCAACAGTTGGGACAGCTTTTTGTAAAGCTTTTTTCATTGCTAGCGCTGGTTCATCTTTAATCTTATATTCATTGTAAGTATGGAGTAAGAATATCGCATAATCCAATGACACTGCTAGTTGTAAAATGGGTGCAACAGTTTGCGTAATAAAAGAAATTTCTGACCAAAAAGCTGAAGTGCCCATATTTATGATGACTGCTACACCAATCGTAATTAAATATAGTAATGGCTCGAGCCAACTTGTCGAAGTTAAAATTAGAATCACAATAATAATTGGTAGTAACAGAAACATAGCGTTTAATACTTCTGAAACTGCCATTTCTTGAGTCGTTGCGGCATTAATTGCTTCTCCGGCTACGGCATCATTCTCCTTAATTAACTCTAAGATTGCGTTACGAGCTGGGATTTCTTTACCATCAATAATTGAGATACTAAAGAGCGCTTTCTCATTATGATAAAATTGTTCAACAATCAAATCATCAAAAAAAGCTAATGGTGTCGCTAAAAGTAGTTCTTCACCAATCACATCATCTAGCCACATTACTTGATTAATTTCGGAGATATTTTCTAATTGTTTCTTGATATTTAAAGCTTCAACAATAGAAACCTGTTCCACCATAACTCGCGCATTAGGATTTTTCTGATCAAACTCAGTTTCCATCAATCTGATTGCTTGCGTCGACTGGGCATCTTTGGGCAAATAATCAACCATATTATAATTTACTCTAATTGTAGTAAATAGGAGACCACCAATCACACTTAAAACTAGAAACAATATAATAATACTTTTTTGAAATTTTACTACTATTTCAGAAAACTTCTTCACAATTACCTCATTCTCTATTATACACAGTGTTGAATAAACTACACAAGTATAATATACTAACTATGCGTAGTTAATACAATAAGCAGATTATTTTGAAATGTAACTTGCTCAACATATTATGAAATATTGTCTAATAAATAGCATTTGGAGGGATTATGAATAAAAAAGTTGATCATCGTGTTAGATACACGAAGTTTGTTATCAAGGAAAGTTTTATTAATCTTTTAGAAAATAAAGATATTTCAAAAATAACTATTAAAGAAATTTGTAAGTATGCTGAAATTAATCGAGCAACTTTTTATAACCATTATAAAGATCCTTATGACCTTATGAAACAAATTCAAGAGGAACTATTAAAAAATGTCGCTAGTTATCTTGATTTAGATAATGCCAAAGATATCTCACAAATCTCTTTCACTAATATTGAAAGAATCTTTGAATATATAAAAGAAAATGCTCGAATCTGTAAAATTCTCTTAGGAGAAGGTGGCGATCTTAACTTCCAGAAACAAGTTTTTCAATTAGTATATGAAAAAAATCTAATTGATTTAACGAAGTTTACATCTTTGGGAAAAGATGATGCTGATTATATTTATTCTTTTGTTTTAACCGGTGCAGTAG
>CAYUXU010000124.1:0-2727 GCA_964449005.1 uncultured Erysipelotrichaceae bacterium
TAATGTGAAAATAATTAATAAAAACAATAGGAATTTAGTAAGATGTGAAACAAATTGTTTGCTCATATTTAATCCTCCTAAAGTTATAATACTACTAAATCAATGAAAGTCAATAAAAATATATCGATAATCGACAAATAACTAAAAAAATAAATAATCTGAAACTTGATTTAAATCAATGTTATCTAATAATGATTAATTTATAATGAAATCAAGAGGTGATATAAATGAAAAATATTGAATTACAACTTGAAACTCTTACTTGTCCATCATGTGTTAAAAAGATCGAGACGGTATTATCTAAAACTAAGGGAGTAAATAAGGCCGAAGTTTTATTTAATAGTAGTGTTGTCCAAGTTGAATATGATGGAACAATAGTTGATGAAACTATTATTAGTAAAAAAATTAATGACTTAGGTTTCGAAGTCTTAGGATAAAAGCTCAAATAAGAGCTTTTTTTTAATAATTGATTTATATCAAGGAAAATCAATTTTCACTAATTTATAATTAAAACGTGAGGAGATATTATGAGTAAATTAATTATTAAGTATAAAAAGTCATTTACATTTATTAGTGGTATTTTATTAATAGTCGGATTAGTTAGTAATTATTTTAAAATTATTGAAATTGGAAAATATAGTCTGATTTTTGCAACAATTATAGCTTTAATCCCAATTAGTTATCAAGCTTTAAGTGCTCTTTATTATCGTGCTTTTAGTATTGATCTATTAGTAATGATTGCCGCAATTGGAGCTTTACTGATCAATGAGTACATTGAATCTTCAGTCGTAACTTTTCTATTTTTGTTTGGAGCTTATTTAGAAGCAAAAACATTAGCGAAAACACGTTCTTCGTTGCAACAATTATTAGAATTGGCACCAACGTTAGCCACGAGAAAAACAGCCGATAAATTAGAGATAGTTTCGATTTTAGAAATTAACTTAGCAGATATTCTAGTAGTTAAGGCGGGTGAAAAAATACCAGTTGATGGTGAAGTGATTCGAGGCTCTGGTGATGTTAATCAGGCCACAATAACCGGAGAATCACGATACGTTACAAAGGAAGTTTCTCATTTTGTTTATGCCGGGACTATTTTAGAATCTGGTTATTTAGAGTTAGAAGCGACAAAAATTGGTAAAGATACAACTTTTTCAAAAATAATTGAATTAGTGCGCAAAGCGCAAAATCAAAAATCTGACACTCAAAAATTTCTTGATCGATTCGCTCAAATTTATACTCCAAGTATTGTAATATTGGCTATTTTAGTATATCTTTTTACTTTTAACTTACATTTAGCTATTACCTTTCTAGTGGTTGCTTGTCCCGGTGCTTTAGTAATTGGTGCACCGGTTGCGACTGTTGCTGGAATAGGAAATGGAGCCACAAATGGATTATTGTTTAAAGGCGGCGAGGTCATGGAGAAATTCTCTAAAGTGCAAACAATTATTTTTGATAAGACGGGAACTTTAACTAAAGGGAATCCGCAAGTAAATCGATTTTTCAACAAATCAAATTATGATGATGCTAATTTCTTCTCGTTAATTGCTAGCGCTGAATTACTTTCAGAACATCATCTTGCTAGAGCGATAATTAAGTACGCAACTGAAAAAGAATATAAATTTAATTCTGATAACTTTACAGGGAGGCCGATTAAAGGACGCGGTATTATTGCCGACAATAAGCAGCATGAATTTATCATTGGTAATCAACAATTAATTGTGGAAAATTTAATTGAAATCAGTGAAGAATTTTTAAAGATAGCTAAATCTTGGTCAGAATTTGGCGAGACCGTAATCTATGTGGCAATTGATAAAATATTGGTCGGTTTATTAGCTATTAGTGATCCATTACGCGAAGATGCAGTACAAACTTTAAATGCATTTAAAAAACTAAATATTAAAAATTTAATAATGTTGACAGGTGATAATGAGCAGACAGCGCAAGCAATTGCCGATAATTTGCCTTTAACAAAATATTATGGAGAATTATTACCAGAGGAAAAAGTCTCGATTTTAAAAGATTATCAGGTGAAAGAAGGATTGGTCTTAATGATTGGTGATGGGGTTAATGATGCCCCGGCTATTGCTACGGCTGATGTTGGAGTATCTCTGGCTGAAGTGGGTAGTGATGTTACTTTAGAAACAGCTGATTTAGTCTTAATGTCAAATCAATTAAGTGATTTACCAAAGGCTTATCAACTGGCTAATCAAACTACAAAAGTTCTTATGCAAAATACTATCTTTGCCCTAGCAACTGTCGTATTATTACTTATAGGAATTTTATTTCAAAAAATTCATTTAGCATCTGGAATGTTAGTTCACGAAGCTAGTATCTTTATTGTTATATTTAATGCAATGCGTTTATTACGCTTTCAAGCAAAAACGGAGGTTTAATTAAATGACGGATCAAATAACTCATTGTCAACATTGTCATGAAGATTTTCAATGTGTTAGAAGAGTACCAATTTTTAGCGATTTATCAGAAAAACAAATTAATGAAGTTATGAACCTAATTGAACCAATTACATTAGAAAAAGGGGAGTATCTATATCAAGCAGGCGATATTACTTCCTCCCTATATGTGGTTGATGAAGGTCGAATTCGTATTACTCGAATTTCAGAATCTGGAAAACAACAATTAATTCGGATTCTTAAATCCGGTGAATTTACTGGTGAATTAGCTCTTTTTCAAGAAACGATACATGACTCTTATGCGGAAGCTTTAGAG
>CAYUXU010000125.1:0-2708 GCA_964449005.1 uncultured Erysipelotrichaceae bacterium
CTTATGGTAAAAGAGGTGAAGAAATTGTTCGCTTGAACCATGTTGCGATTGACAATGGAAAAGTTGGTTTAGTAGAAATTCCAGTTGATCCAAGTTGGGCTGATTTAACAGTTAATAAAGAAACAGCTAAAACTGGCGATGATTATTTTGATAACTTTGTGGCACCAATTAATGCCTTAGAAGGTTATGACTTACCAGTCTCAGCCTTCTTAGAAAATAACGTTGTTGATGGTTCATTTAGAAATAACGTAGCTTTTGATGAACATCGTACCATCGCAACTCATGTTCCAAAATGGATTCCAGAAAACTGTATCCAATGTGGTTTCTGTTCCTTTGTTTGTCCCCATGCGACAATTAGAACTTTCTTACTAACCGGTGAAGAAGTTACTGATGCTCCAATGGACTTTGAAACATTAAAGGCAATGGGACCTCAAGCTGATAAATATGTTTATCGGGTTCAAGTTTCACCAGACAACTGTGTTGGTTGTTCACTATGTGTTGTGGAATGTCCTGGTAAAGCTGGTAAGAAGGCTCTTGAGATGGTTGATGTTAACGAAATGTTACATGAAGCGCCACTCGCTAATTACTTATATAAACAAACTGAGTATAAATCAGATGTCTTCTCTACTGATACTGTCAAGGGTACTCAATTCTTATATCCTTACTTTGAAGTAAGTGGCGCTTGTGCTGGTTGTGGAGAAACACCATATTACCGCTTAGCTTCACAACTCTTTGGTCGTGATATGTTAATTGCTAATGCTACTGGTTGTTCTTCAATCTATTGTGGATCAACTCCAAGTTCCCCATTTGTGACTGATAACAGTGGTGAAGGGATTGCTTGGTCGAACTCATTATTTGAAGATAACGCTGAATATGGCTTTGGGATGAAGATTGCTCAAGACTTCAAAGCAGAACAAATCGTTGATTTATTAAAAGAAGCTTTACCACATGTTGAGGCTGAATTAAAAGAAGTAATCGAAAAATATTTAGCTGTAAAAGGTGATCGTATTGAAGAGCGCTTCTTAGCGAAAGATTTAGTTCGTTTACTTGAAGCCAGCAAATATGAGCCAGTTAAGAAAGTCTTAGAATTTGAAAGAGACTTAGTCAGTAAATCAGTTTGGATTATTGGTGGTGATGGTTGGGCTTATGACATTGGTTATGGTGGATTAGATCACGTTATTGCCAATAGTTTAAATGTTAATATCTTAGTACTTGATACAGAAGTTTACTCTAATACTGGAGGTCAATCTTCGAAAGCATCACAAGCAGCTTCAATCGCTAAATTTGCGGCTGGTGGTAAAGTTACTGCCAAGAAAGACTTAGGTCAAATTGCGATGGCATACGGTCACGTATACGTTGCTTCTATTGCAATGGGCGCCAATCGGATGCAAACAATTAAAGCTTTAAAGGAAGCAGAAGCTTATGATGGACCATCATTAATTCTGGCTTACTCACCATGTATTGAACATGGTATTCAAGGTGGTTTAATGAATCACCAACAAACTCAAAAGAAAGCCGTTGAATGTGGTTACTGGCCATTATATCGCTTTAACCCTGTTAATGAAGAGAAGCCATTAGTTATTGATTATCCAAGACCAAACTTTGATAAGTATCATGACTTCGTGATGACAGAAACGCGCTATGCGGCTTTACCAACTGTCAATCCTGAGTTTGCTCAAGAGTTATTAGATAAATCAAGACTAGATGCTGAAAAACGATTCACGCGCTTAACTAAATTAGTTTAAATAAATGAAAGTAGATATTAACTAATATCTACTTTTCATATAGAAAGAAAACAAATGAAAAATATTAAAATGGTTGTGTTTGATATGGACGGAACACTCCTTGATCAAAATAGCCAAATTAGTCCTAGAACATTTCAAGTTCTCGATCAACTTTTAAAAAAGGGAATATTAGTTACTTTTGCTTCAGGGCGCAATCATGCTTCATTAAGTAAGTTTGCTTTGGAGATTGATTTAAAGAAATATGGCGGCTGGCTGATTGGAGTTAATGGCCAACAGATTGCTAAACCAGCTAATGGCTTTTCACAAGTCTTAAAAAACTTAAGTCCCAGGTTAAATAAAAAGGCTTTAAAATATGCGATTGAGAAAGATCTTGAATATATTTCAGTTTTGGATAAAGAACTGTATGCTTATTTATCACCACGGATTATGGCAAAAAAGAAAGCTTATATTAAAGAACACAACCTTAGTGAAGAAGCATATACTGGTGGGGTCTTTGGACCAATTAATCCCCAAAGAAACTATCCAACAATTAACTACTTAAATAGCCTTGATGATTTACCGGATATTAGTTGTAACAAGGTAGTCTTTACTGAAGAACCAGAAGTAATTCAGCCACTACGAGAAGAGATTGATGAGTTATTTCAAGGTGAAATCGACTTCGCATTTACTTCTCCACGTTGGTATGAAGGAATGCCAGCTGGGATTAATAAGGGAGCTGCTTTAAAGTTAATTGCGGAAAAAGAAGGTATTAAACTTGAGGAAATTATTGCTTTTGGAGATGGTGAAAATGATATTCCAATGCTTCAAGTTGCCGGTACTGGTGTCGCTATGGCAAATGCAATGGATACCGTTAAAGCCCAAGCCGACATTATTGCTTTAAGTAATCAAGAAGATGGTGTAGCCGTTATCTTGGAACAAATTTTAGTTTAATTATTACCAAGGAAATAATTTTACTTAAATTGA
>CAYUXU010000126.1:0-2670 GCA_964449005.1 uncultured Erysipelotrichaceae bacterium
GTGCATCCTTAACAATCGATCTTGCGATGGTAATTAATTGTTTTTGACCTTGCGATAAGCTCGCTTTATCATCCAATACCGTGTCATAACCTTGTGGTAAAGTTTGAATAAAATGATGCAACCCGACAGCTTTACTTGCTGCAATAACTTCTTGATCAGTTATACCTTCTTTACTGTAAATAATATTTTCTTTTATAGTTCCTTCAAATATCCAAGAATCTTGTAACACCATCGAAAATTGATCATGGAGATTTTCTCTCGTTGTTTCTTTTATCGAAACTCCATCAATTAAGATATCGCCACTATCAACCTCATAAAAGCGCATTAAGAGGTTTACTAAAGTTGTTTTACCAGCACCAGTCGGACCTACGATAGCAATCTTCTCTCCAGAATTTATCTTAGCCGAGAAATTATGAATAACCGGCACATCTGGTAAATATCCGAATTTAACGTTTTTAAACTCAACATCTCCATGAATGTTTTCTAATATTTTTGTTTTATATTTTTCATCTTCAATTTCTTTCTCATTTAAAAGTTCAAAGACCCGTTCACTAGCTGCAGCAGTTGTTTGAAGTTGCTGTAAAGCTTGCGCTAATTGAGAAAGTGGTTGAGTAAAAAGACGAATGTAAATCGTAAAAGCAACTACGACTCCAAATGTGATATGACCATTAAGGGCTAATGCGGCACCTACTACCGCTACCGCAACATAACCAAAATTTCCAATAAAACTCATGATAGGCATCATTAATCCAGAAAGAAATTGTGATATCCAACCACTTTCATATAAGTCATTATTTATTTTTTCAAATTGTTTAACTGCAGCTTTACCACCGTTATAGGCTTTAACAACATTGAGACTTGAGTAAATTTCTTCGATATGACCATTAATCTCTCCTAAGGTTCTTTGTTGAGCTTTAAAATATTTTTGTGACTTAGTCATAATTAAAATCATCAATACAAATCCGATTGAGGTTGAGAATATCGCGACTAAAGCTAAAATCCAACTATTGTAAAACATCATCACAATCGAACCAAAGAACATGGTAATCGCTCTAACTAATGTATCTAGACTTTGATTTAATGTTCTTCCAATTGCATCAACATCATTATTAACTCGGCTAATAATATCGCCATACTGCGTTTTGTCAAAATAACTTAAAGGTAAAACATTAATTTTTTGAGAAACATCACTGCGCATTTTTCGAGAAATTTCTGCTGTAATTGTTGCCATCAGAAAACCAGTTATAAATGTCAGTACCCCAGAAATTAAATAAAGAATTAACATTTTCATTCCTATTTCAGTAACTTTATTTATATCAATAGCATTAATAACTGGCATACCATTAACTAATGCTGGAAGACCTTTGGCAATTTCATTTGTCATTTCTTTAAGAATATCTGGTCCTATAATTTGAAAAATAGCACCAAATAAAGCCATTACTAATGACACCATCATAAATGGAATATATTTTCTAATATAATTTATTAAATTAGGTAAAGTCTTTTTTAAATCAATTTTCGCTTCATTTTGAAAATTTGCGGTACGGGGACGCATCATAATAATTCCTCCTCACTTAACTGGGACATAGCTATTTCACGATATACTTTACAATTTTCTAATAAATCTTTGTGTTTACCTTGACCAACAATTTTTCCTTCATCTAAAACTATAATCTTATCGGCATTCATAATCGTACCAATTCGCTGCGCCACAATAAGACTAGTGATATTCTTTGTTTCTTCTTTTAAGACACTACGAAGTTTACGATCAGTCTGGTAATCTAACGCAGAAAATGTATCATCAAAAATATATATTTCAGGCTTTCGATAAATTGCTCTTGCTATTGCTAAGCGTTGCTTTTGACCACCCGATAAATTTGTACCATCTTGAGCAACAGTTGCATCATAGCTATCTTCCATATTTTCCACGAAACTTTTTGCTTGGGCCATTTCAATTGCCTGTTTAACTAGTTGGATGTCATTAGTATTATGAATATTTTCACCATAAGCAACATTCGATTCAATAGTACCTTTAAAGATTACTGAGTTTTGTGGAACATAACCGAGTTTATTATAGAGTGTTTCTAGCTTATATTCTTTGACGTTAACATCATTAATTAAAACTTCACCTGAAGTAACATCAAAAAAGCGCGGAACTAAATTAATTAAAGTTGATTTCCCACTACCGGTTGATCCAATAAAGGCGGTAGTTTCTCCTGAATTAGCCACAAAGCTAATATCCTCTAAGACTGGCTCAGCAGCATCAGGATATTTAAATGTAACATTTTTAAATTCAACTTTTCCTTTTATATCACTTAATTCACTACTAAAATGGCCATCTTTAATTTTAGGCTCTAATCCCAATACCTCATTGATTCTTTTTGCTGAAACACTAGCTCGGGGATAAATTACAAACACCATCACAAGCATCATAAATGACATAATAATTTGCATCGCATAGCTAGAAAAAACCACCATATTGGAAAATATATTTAATTTTTCCATTACCTCTGCGGCATTTATTAAATACGCACCAATCCAATAAATAGCTAAAGGTAAGCCACTCATCATAAGTGACATAATCGGCATCATTAAGGTCATGGCCCGATTAGTATAAAGCTGAGTATTTGTTAATTCATTATTAGCTAACTCAAATTTATTTTGTTGGTA
>CAYUXU010000127.1:0-2111 GCA_964449005.1 uncultured Erysipelotrichaceae bacterium
TGAGTTTCGAGAACATTAAATATCTCTAATTCAAAACCGTTTTCAAAAACTAAGTATGTTTTTTTATTTTTAATTTTAAGTTCAGCATTTAAGAAATTTGTTTGCCCAATGAATGAGGCAACAAATTGATTTGCTGGTCGTTGATAAATATCTTTAGGAACTCCAATTTGTTGAATCTCGCCATCTTTCATTATTGCAATTCTATCACTAACCGCCATAGCTTCCTCTTGGTCATGGGTAACGTAAACGGTAGTTATCCCAACGTTAGTTTGAATCTCTTTAATGACTTGGCGCATTTCAACTCTTAATTTAGCATCTAAATTTGATAATGGTTCATCCATTAACAACACATCTGGTTGAATAACTAAAGCTCTTGCTAAAGCCACTCTTTGTTGCTGACCACCACTTAAACGTTCTGGTAAACGATTCGCGTATTCGGTCATTTGCATTAACTCTAAGAAACGATTTGTTTCAATTTTAATCGTGCTCTTATCCATCTTACGATTTTTTAAACCAAATGCGACATTCTTCTCAACTGTGAGATGGGGGAATATTGCATAGTTTTGAAAGACCATTCCAATATTTCGTTTTGCTGGATCTAAATCGTTAACTCTTCTTTCATCAAAATAGAAATCGCCACCTTCAATCGTATTGAAGCCAGCAATCATTCTTAATAATGTCGTCTTTCCACAACCAGAAGGACCAAGAAGGGTGAAAAATTCACCCTCCTTTACGTCCAAGGAAAGACCATCAATAACTGTAATATCTCCATAACGTTTAATTGCGTCACGGATTTTAATACTAACGCTCATTTGGTCACTCCTAAATTAAATTATTTACTTTCGATACCTAAGTTAGTAATGATTTCCTTAAATTTGTTTTGGATCTCAGTACGATGGTTTGAAACATACTCAATGTCTTCAAACGCAACAGTAATATCGCTAAATGGTTGCATATATTCATTCTCATGAATAATGTCATCGCGAACTGGACGATAAGTCAATTTAGCAATTTGCTTTTGACCTTCATCAGAAACTAAGAAATCAATAAAGCTCTTGGCATTATCAAGGTTTTTTGAACCTTTAACAATTGCTGAAGCAGCTGGTAACCATACGGCACCTTCAACTGGATAAACAACTCTAACATTTTTAGAACCGTCAGTTAATAATGCAATTGATGGATCTTCGTAAGTTGCTGCAACAACATATTCGCCGGCTTCTGTTCCTTTATAAAGAGCAGATGAAGAACCTAAGATTTTTCCATCTAGGTTAGCTAAGAATTTCTCAACATATCCCCAACCTTTAGCGTTAGGACCGAATGCTAATTCGCCATCTAGGCCATCTTTTTTAGCATCGTCATTCATGACTAATAGCATGTTGGTTAATTGTGCTAAAGCACTTGATGAACCACCAGCATCACCCATAGCGATTTTACCTTTTAAAGCAGGTTGTAGTAAATCTTCGTAACCAACGATTTCACCTTTAAGTTCGCCACTTTCAATTAATTCTTTTTCAAGATTGACGTTAACTAAAAGGTTACTTCCACTTAATCCATAATGTGTGAAATATGGATATTTTTCTAAGTGAGTCCGATATCCAGCAGGGATTTTATCATAGTTTGTCGCAACATATTCCTCAAATAATCCCTCATGTTGTAAGTAAGCTCCAAGGTTCATTCCACCAAACATAATGTCAGCTTGAGGATTGTCTTTTTCAGCAGCAATTTTTGCTAATGCTTCTCCAGTTCCCATTGATTGAAGAGTAACGTTAACATTGTTTTTCTCTGCCCAATAGTAAAGTAATCCTTCAACTTCACCATCTGAGTTAGGTGAATAAACTACTAGTTCTCCTCCGTCTTTTTTTGGACCACAGCCAACTAAAAGTGAAGCCGCAAGTAAAAAGACAACGAATACTTGAAATAATCGTTTCATATTACCTCCTTTATATTGTAATGTATGCGATTACAATTCTATTCTACTGTATTTTAGTTATTTTAGCAAGGTATCACTTGAATAATCTCAGAGGGAATTTTAATATTTTTTTATAAACTAATTAAGAGAAATTCACCACTACCTTGGAGATGAATTTCCCCACTATTTGCTTCAATAAATG
>CAYUXU010000127.1:2121-2657 GCA_964449005.1 uncultured Erysipelotrichaceae bacterium
ACATTAATCTCACCTTGCGTCACCAAAATTCCAAAAAATGACTCGTCATCTACCATTAAGTCAAATTTATCTTTTAAAGTAATCTTTTGTGTTTTAAAATATCTACTATTAATTAAAGTTTCTCTAGTATAGTCCGTTGTTGCAACGACATCCCTTTTTAGGTCTTGGGTAATGTTAAGTTGTTTTGTACTACTTACTTCGACTGCTTTTTCAATATGTAATTCTCGTAAATTCCCAGCAGTATCTTTGCGGTTGTAATCAAAAACTCGATAAGTTAAATTTGAATTTTGTTGAATCTCACATAAGACAATTCCAGCTCCAATCGCATGGATTGTCCCAGCTTCAACATAATACACATCATTCGGTTCTACTTTTACTTCATTTAATACTTCCAAAAGGGTATTATTTTTAATCCGCTGTTTTAATTCCGTTTTATCGATATTTTGATTTAAACCGTAATAGATTATGGCATTTGGCTTTGCTTCTAAGATATACCACATCTCAGTCTTTCCTGATTCATTTTCATATTTAAAACC
>CAYUXU010000128.1:0-2655 GCA_964449005.1 uncultured Erysipelotrichaceae bacterium
GCTTCTTTAATGAAAGGTTACATCTTTGGATCAACCTTTTGGATTTCTTTAGTTGGAGTATTATTAAGTACGATAGTGACAATTATTATTCACCACTATTTAAAATCATCAATAATTATGTTAAGTATGGTAGGAGCCTTTTTCCATACTTTAGGTCAAATTTTGGTTGTGACTTTTTATTACCAAACATTAAGTGTTTTCTTTTTATTGCCATATTTATTATTATTATCTTTACCTGCGGGTTACGGTACGGGATTTATCGCAAAACATGTTTTAGGACACTTAGGATATCGAGGCGACAATCATGAGTAAATTTAAATTCTTAAATAAAATGTTAAAGGGTAGTAAAGGTCGCTTCTTAGTGGCTGTTTTTGTAATTATTTCTTATACAACTTTAATGTTAGTTTCACCACTATTATTTCGTTTTTTAGTTGATAATGTGATTGATCAACTACCACTGACTAATCAGTGGTTAATTACTATCTCAAATCTTTTTGGAGGCGTGGCCGGAATTCGCAGTAATCTTTGGATTGGAGCCTTTTTAATTATCTTAGTTAATTTAGTGGCCGGGATTTTATACTTCTTTCGAGGGCGACTTAATGCTTTAATTGCGGAAACTGTGACTAAAAATATTCGAGATACCCTTTATTCGCATTTAATTTATCTACCTTATGAGTACCATGTTAAATCAAAATCTGGTGATTTGATTCAACGTTGTACTTCTGACGTTGATCAAGTCCGACGTGTTTTTGCGGGACAAATCGCTGAATTAATTTATGCTTTAACTTTGACTTCAATTGCTTTAACGATTCTTTTTGGTCTAAATACACAATTAGCTTTAATTGCGACAATAAGTATGCCAATTATTTTCTTCTTTGCTTTTATTTTCTTTAAGAAAATGCAGAAGGCGTTTTTAGCTTCTGATGAATCAGAAGGTGAAATGTCAAATGTGATTCAAGAAAATCTTTCTGGAATGCGAGTTGTAAAAGCCTTTAACCAAGAAGCCTATGAAATGAAAAATTTTGCGGTTAAGAATCAAGACTTTCATGATAAAACTTTAAAGATGATGAAGTTACTTGGAATGTATTGGGGCATTTCTGATTTTATTTGTATGGCCCAAATTTTAGTTGTGGTTATCTTTGGGATTAAGTTTGCCAATCAAGGTTTAATTACAGTTGGTGATTTCTTTGTCTTTTTATCTTATGAGAGTATGATCTTATGGCCAATTCGTCACGTTGGTAGAATTTTATCTGATTTAGGTAAGGTGAGTGTTTCTTTAGGCAGATTGTTAGAAATCTTAGATTATCCAATTGAAGATATTTTTAGTGGTAAAAAACCTTTAATTAAAGGCGAAATTGAATTTAAAGATGTTTACTTTAATTACGACGAAGATCCCGATATCTTAAAAGGCTTATCTTTTAAAATTAAAGCTGGTCAAACTGTGGCTTTCTTAGGACCAACCGGTAGTGGCAAAAGTACCATTGCTCATTTACTATGTCGTTTGTATGATTATAAAGCGGGTGAGATTTATTTGGATCAGGTTGCTTTAAAAGATATTGCGAAAGGTTATTTAAGAGAGAACTTAGGAATTGTTTTACAAGAACCATTTTTATACTCACGTTCGATTTATGAAAATATTGAAACCGTTAAAAGTGGCGCAAGTATGCGTGATGTTGAACGAGCCGCTAAAATTGCCAATATTGATCACGTGATAAAAGGCTTTGATTTAGGTTATAAAACACTGGTTGGAGAAAAGGGTGTTACTTTATCCGGGGGTCAAAAACAACGGGTCGCGATTGCTCGAACCGTGATTAATGAAACTCCCGTATTAATTTTTGATGATTCTTTATCAGCAGTTGATACTGAGACTGATGCAGCGATTCGTGATGCCTTACGAAGTCGCAGTCAAGATGTTACGACAATTATTATTACTCAGCGCGTTTCTGCAAGTGAAAGCGCGGACCAAATCTTTATTATTGATGAAGGAAAAATAGTTCAAACTGGAACACATCAAGAGCTAATTGAAGAAGCTGGTTTATACCAACGGATTTATCAACTGCAAAGCCAACAAAGTGAGATTGAGGAAGCATATGCAAAATAGATTTTTAGAACAAGAATTCCATGATGAATCATTAAATTTGGGTCTTTGGAAGACGATTTTAAAATTATTAAAAAATCATCTTAAAGACTTACTTTTAATGTTTTTAGTCATTATCATTGTGGCAATTTGTGATGTGATTTTTCCAATTTTAAATAAGATGGCAATTGACTCTTTTGTGATTAACCCTAATTCTAATTTATCATTAAATAATTTTGCGATTATTTATTTTATGGTGGTATTAACTCAAGCTTATAATGTTTATCTCTTTATTTACCAAGCTGGAAAAGTCGAAATGGCTTTTGCTTATGATGTCCGAAATCTCGTCTTTGAAAAGTTACAACGACTTTCTTTTAGTTTCTTTGATCAAACTCCGGTCGGTTGGATTATGGCACGGATGACTAGTGATATTGGCAGACTTTCTGAAGTGGTTTCGTGGGGCTTAATGGATATGGTCTGGGGTTTAACAGTAATGGTCTTTGTCATTATTGTGATGTTAGTGATTAACTACAAGTTAGCTTTATTAGTATTAATGGTAGTTCCAATTATTGCGGTTA
>CAYUXU010000129.1:0-2570 GCA_964449005.1 uncultured Erysipelotrichaceae bacterium
TAATGAAAGTTGAGGTATTTAGGTGAAAACTATTAAATTTGAAAAACCAACATCAGTCGAAGAATTAAAAGAAGATGGTAATATAGGTCGTTTTATTGTAAAACCACTTGACCGTGGTTATGGAATGACATTAGGTAATTCTTTAAGAAGAGTCTTATTATCATCAATTCCAGGAGCTGCAATCGTAAATGTAAAAATTGAAGGTGTCGATCATGAATTTACGACTATTCCTGGTGTATATGAAGATGTCATGGAAATTATTTTAAATTTAAAAAAAGTAATTATTCATGTTGATTCAACTGACGAAAGTTATGAACAAAAATTAGATTTATATGTCGAAGGTCCAACAACAGTTACCGCAGGTGATTTAAGTATTGTTGACGGTCTTACAATTATCAACCCTGATTTAGTAATCGCAACCCTTGCTAAAGATGCTAAACTTCAACTAACAGTAACTGTTAGAGTTGGCAGAGGTTATGTATCAGCTAATGATAATAAAGTATATTCAAAATATGAAGTAGGAGTTATTCCCATCGATGCTTTATATACTCCCGTTAAAAGAGTTATATATCACGTTGAAGAAAAGCCCGAACAAATTGATGAGTTAGTTTTAGAAATTGAAACTAATGGTGCGATTAAAGTTAAAGAAGCTCTAGCTTTAGCTTCAAAGATATTAGTAGATTACTTTGAAGTGTTTGTTGAATTATCAACCAAAGCTAAAGATTATGAATTTATCATCGATGAAGATGAAGAACCAACAAGTAAAAAATCGGAAACTAAAATTGAACAACTAGATTTATCAGTAAGATTATATAACGCTTTAAAACGTTATGGAATTACAACTATTGGTGAATTATTAGAAAAATCAGAACAAGAAATAATGAGATCTCGTGGTTTAGGAACTAAATCATTTAGAGAATTAAAAGAAAAATTAGCAGAACATGGTCTTTCATTTGATCAATCATTAAGCAAACGCAAATCGATTGACTTTGATATGGACGATAAGGAGGATTAACATGGCAATACCTTCAAGACTTAGAAGAAGAAGCGATCAAAGAAAAGCATTACTAAGAGACTTAGTTACTGACTTAATTATTTATGATCGTATTATTACAACAGAAGCGAAAGCGGACTCTTTAAAAAGAGTTGCTGACAATATGGTAGAATTAGCTAAAAAAGATACACTTCATTCCAGAAGATTAGCTGCTAAAACAGTTCGCTTTGAAGAAGCTAAAGAAGGCCAAAACGCTCTACAAAAGTTGTTTAGTGAAATAGGACCTCGCTATTTAGATAGAAATGGCGGATATACTAGAGTTATTAAGACAACTCCTAGAAAAGGTGATGGAGCACCAATGGCTATTATCGAATTTGTATAAATAACTGCACAAAAGTGCAGTTTTTTATAGGTTTTTGATTTTTTGTTAATGAATTATTAATGGCTATGTTATAATGAATATATATAAGAAAATTTTTAGGAGGATACCATGCCCTTTTCAGATGGATTTAATTTTTTAGACTTAAGCACTTATGGTTGGATGGAATATGCAATATTAGGCGCTGGTTTAGTAGTTTTAGTTTTATTATTAGTCGTTTGGCCACTTTGCCATAGAAGAAAGAAAAAACGTGTAGTTAAAAGAGTATTAGCTGTACCTGCACAAAAGTTAGTATATAAATCAGATGATAGTGAAACCCTTATTTTTGAAGGTTCTAAAGTTTGGTTTGTAAATGTAAATGGAAAAACTGAGTTACTTAATTTAGTTTCAGGTAATCAAGCTAGTTTAAGTGGCAAACTTGTTTATGCCAATAAAGAAGTTCGTCGTACTGAAGTTTTCCAAGATGGATCAGCTATTTCAAAAAATGCTTCAGTTGTTAGAGAATATACTACTTTTGATTTTGTCTCTTCGGATGAAGTTCATTTAGGTAAAAAAGTCTTTATTACTGATGCACTACGTGATTTCTTAAGAGAAGAAGCAAGAGTCTTAAGAGAAGAAGAAGAAGCTAAACGTGCTAAAGAAGACGCACTAGCGAAAAAACTTAAAGCTAAAAACGACAAAAAGCAAGCTAAATTAGATGAAAAACAAGCTAAAAGAGATGCTAAAGCCAATATGAGAAAAGTTAAAGCTGATGCTAAAGCTGCTAAAAAAGTCAAAGAAGTTGAAGAAGTAACAGAAGAAGTTAAATAATTAAATTAAAAAGGGAAATTCACATCCCTTTTTCTTTTGGCAATAAAAAAAGATACAATGTATCTCTTTTTAAGTAAACTTATTTAAATTGATTATCAATTTTATCAACAAAGGATTTTCTTGATTCCTCATCATAAACATGAGGACAATGGATCCATGT
Organism: uncultured Erysipelotrichaceae bacterium; assembly: GCA_964449005.1. Lineage (GTDB taxonomy): Bacteria > Bacillota_I > Bacilli_A > Erysipelotrichales > Erysipelotrichaceae > CAYUXU01. The sequence goes on from CAYUXU010000129.1 coordinate 2,344, forward strand.
AAAATCATTAATACCAACAGTTCTTAAAATACCATTTGCTAAAACATTTTGAATAGGATCACCTAAATATGAGAATACTTGTTTATCAATTGTAGCAGTAGTTAAAATGGTAGCTTTATGAGTATGTAATAAACCGACTAATTGTCTATTTTCTTCTTTATAAGTATGCCCTTTTAAAAAGACTTTATCATAAAATCCTTTTAAAATAGCAGGTTCACCATACCACC
>CAYUXU010000130.1:0-2531 GCA_964449005.1 uncultured Erysipelotrichaceae bacterium
TTTATGTTTTAGGTGGGACAAGACGCCAAGATAGTGTTTTAAATGGACTAATGGCGGTAACTGAAAAGTATGTCTTAATTCATGATGGTGCCCGACCTTATTTAAAGCAAGAGTTAATCAATTCAGTTTTAAATAAATTAGAAGAACATCAGGCTTGCATTCCCGTAGTAGCTTTAAAAGATACCATCAAAAAGGTTAATAATGATGAAGTGATTGAAACTTTAGATCGTAATCAACTAGCGGCAATTCAAACCCCACAAGGTTTTCATACTGATGTTATTTTTAAGGCATATCTTAAAGCCGAGGAAGCAAAGCTTGAAGTAACAGATGATGCGCAAGTGATTGAACTTACTAGTGATGTATCTGTCGCAACAGTTTTAGGTGATTACAGTAACCTTAAAATTACGACAGAAGAAGATTTAGCTTAACAACTTAAGGAGTATTTTTTAATGTGGCGTAAATTTGATAAAACATTTTTATTTTTCTTTAAGTTAATTATCAATGCAATTGTTGGTTTAATCTTTTTCTATGTCTTTGGGAAAAACTTACCACAGTTTACAAGAGCTTCAAGAACACTAGGGATTACTCTAGCGACCTTTTATGTAGTTTATTTCTTTATGCTTCAGATCTTTGGGAAATTTGATATTAATGTTCGAAAAAGCAAATATGTTATTTTGTCACTTTCTTTAGTTACGATAAGTGCGGATATCTTTGCCTTTTTAGCGTTACTAATTATGAACGTTGGTGCTACATCACGGTTCGCTTTATCAAATCACGCCTATCTTTATTTAATAATGATCATAATTTTGCAGTTTATCATTTTAAATATTTTAGTTTATTTAAGTAGTTTCTTATATTTTTCTTTTGTCCCATCAGAAAACACTTGTGTCATTATTAATAATGATACTGATAATGAAAAATACTTAAATTCTTTATATAAATATAAAAAGCAATACAACATTACTCAAATTGTAGATTATCGTGATTCCAGTGTATATAAATATATCGATATTAATAAACAAATATTTGTCTTAAATATTCCAATTATCGAAAGAAATAAAATTTTAGAATATTGTTATAAAAATTGGAAAAACACCAGTTTTACTCCGGATTTAATTGATATTGCGAAAGCTACGACAATGGAATCAGTAATTGATGACTTTATAATTCTCAATTTGGGACTCAATAAAATGACCATTGAACAACGAATTATAAAAAGATTGATGGATATTTTAATATCATTGTTGGCTTTGAATATTACAGCACCAATTTCAATTATAATTGCTATTGCCATTAAACTTGAAGACGGCGGCAAAATCTTTTATCGACAAAAACGAATGACGATTGATAGAAAAGTTTTTAAGATTTATAAATTCCGTTCTATGTATGAAAATCGAGCAGATATGAGTTTTAAACAAGCGGTTATAAATGATAAACGAATTACTAAAGTCGGCAAAATAATCAGAAGATTTCGAGTTGATGAAATTCCACAATTCATTAATGTTTTAAAAGGAGAAATGAGTATTGTTGGACCCCGTCCCGAAGCAGAAGAATCCTATCAAAAGATAAGCCAGCAAATCCCCGAGTTTGCTTATCGGACTCGTATGAAAGCTGGAATAACTGGTCTCGCCCAAATTTATGGAAAGTATAATACTTCTCCCCAAGAGAAGTTAAAGTTTGATTTGTTTTATATCGAAAACTTTACAATCTGGTTAGATATTAAATTGATCTTCCAAACTATCTCAGTTTTCTTTAAAAAAGATAGTGTCGAAATGAATCGTGAAAAAAAGAAAGTATCAAAATAAAAGACTTCTGTTGGATCTTAAATCACAAGAAGTCTTTTTCTATCTATAAATCATTTTTTATTTTGGTAGTTGAAATACCTTTAGTTCGCGGTAAATAAATTACCTGGCAATAGTCACTCAGGAAATCAAAGTGCCCTTCCCAGTCATGACCCATCGTAAAGATGTCTATTTGATGATCTTTAATATCAGAAACTTTCTGTTCCCAATTTTCTTCAGGAATTACTTCGTCGACATAGCGAATTGCTTCTAACATTTCTTTTCTTTTTTCATAATTGTAATAAGCTTTTTTATTTTTAATTTTATTAAATTCATCGGTTGATAAAGCTACAACCAAATAATCTCCAAGTTCTTTCGCTCTTTTTAATAATCGAATATGACCATAGTGTAAGATATCAAATGTTCCGTAAGTTATTACTTTTTTCATATGCCTCCTACTTTTTTTGAATATTCTAATTTGTAAAATGTAATAATCTAAACAATAATATTATAACCTATAAAAATGTAATTATAAAATAAGAATTAATTATTTTTAGAAAATCTTTTAATTGCCTAAATCACTATTCTTCTAATACGTATTAATTATGTAGATTCTAATCAAATCTCAAAATTAACAAATAAATCGACAGTATAAAATATCTTGTGTAAACACCCTAGCCCTCAAAAGATAAAGTAGGTATAGAAAAAGGAAGCTTAACTTTGTAAAATTAGTTTAACGAAAAAATTCCA
>CAYUXU010000131.1:0-2426 GCA_964449005.1 uncultured Erysipelotrichaceae bacterium
CATATTTTTGTTTCTTTTAATTAGTTTCTTTAAATTGACTTTGTCGACAGCCTGAGAAACTTATTAAGTTTCCTTTAAATTTAAATAAATTAAATTAGACAAGATTGGTCGAACATCAATAATTCTCTGATTGTCACGAGTTGGATTAACTCGATTGGTAAGTAAGATAATGGCTATTTCTTTTTTAAAATCTAGTAAAAATGAAGTACCACTAAATCCAGTATGATAAATAATTTCATCACTTAAATAATCACCTTGATTACCATGGTGATTTTTACTCATCCAGCCTAAAGTTCGAGGTTCGTTTAAATGGCTAGTATAAGATTTTTTTAAGAGGTCAATCGTTTCCGATTTGAAGATTGTTTGATTTTGGTACCTGCCATTGTTTAGTAACATGGTGGCAAATGTACTTAAATCAATCACATTAGAAAACAAACCAGCATTGCCACTTTCTCCCCCTAATAAGTAAGCTTTTCCATCATGCACTTCACCATGGATTAAACCACGCTGTGGGCTTATTTCAGTACTGGCGGTGTTGGATTTTTGTAAGTCAGAAACTTGGTAAGTTGTATTTTCCATTTTTAATGGTTGCAAGAGAATTTCCTTGAGATAATTAGGCAGGGAATTTTTAAAATACTCAACGATAAAACCTAAAAGTAGGAAGTTAAAATCAGAATAAATTACTTTTTCATCTAACTTTAATTCTGGTTGAACTTGATAAACAAATTCAATAAATTCAGCTTTATTTTTTGCAGCTTTGTAAGTTTTTAAATCAGCGGGTAATCCTGAGGTATGAGTCAACAAATGATATATCGTAGTATTTTCAACTTGGAATCTTGGTAAGATTTCCTTAACTTTTTGTCTTAAATGAATTTTATTTTCTTCTAATAACTTTAAGATAGCGCTGGTGGTCGCAATTACTTTAGTTAGTGAAGCTAAATCGTAGATACTTTCAGAGTTAACATTATTTACTTGATCTTGATAGTTTAATTTTCCATTGGCAATAAAAATTGGAGCCTTATTTTTATAAACTAAGCCAAAACTATAACCAGGAAAACTTTGGTTTAACTCTTGATCCAAATATTTTTTTATTTTTCTTTCTAACATAGTAATCTCCCTTAATTAATTTAATTTTACTAATTTAAAAAAGAAAATACAATTAGAGAAGATTTCCCTTATAGTTTGACTAAAAAATTGAAATAGGTAAAATGGTCTTGTTCCTTCAAAGGAGCTACTAAAAGATGACTCTAACTTTCAGTGAATTTATTAATCAGATCTTAACTAATCCGATTTTTTTAATTACTACGATTTTAATTTTAGGAGTAATTACGGTTAATGGCGGTACTGACGCTCCTAATGCAATTGCGACTTGTGTATAAACTAGAGCCTTGCGCCCCAAAAGTGCCATTATGATGGCAGCTGTCTTTAATTTTTTGGGAGTACTCGTTATGACCTTAATTAGTTCTGGTGTAGCCCAAACTATTTTTAACTTAGTAGATTTTGGAGGCGATAGTTATATTGCGGTGGTAGCACTTTGTGCAGCCATGATATCAGTGGTCATTTGGTCTTCGGTAGCTTGGTATTTAGGTTTGCCAACTAGTGAGAGTCATGCTTTAATTGCTGGGTTATCGGGAGCTGGGATTGGCTTATCAAATAGTTTTAAGGTTTTAAATTGGGCAGAATGGCTGAAAGTCTTATATGGGATCGTTTTTTCAATTTTATTTGGCCTTATCTTAGGCTATATAATTGTCCATATTATTATGCGACTATTTAAAAATGTTGAAAGAAGAAAGACCACTAGTATTTTTACGAAAGCACAAATTGTTGGAAGCGCTGGTATGGCTTTTATGCATGGTGCGCAAGATGGACAAAAATTCATGGGGGTATTTATGTTAGGCGCTTTCTTAGCCCAAGGCCAACATGTCTCTAGTAACTTTGTCATTCCAATTTGGATGATGATACTTTGTTCAGTAGCAATGGCTTTTGGAACCTCAGTTGGTGGCTACCGGATTATTAAATCAGTAGGAATTAATATGGTTAAGCTAGAGAAGTATCAAGGCTTTGCGGCAGATTTAGCCGGAGTAATCAGTTTATTAATTACAACTTTATTAGGAATCCCGGTTAGTACGACGCACTCTAAGACTACTGCAATTATGGGAGTGGGAGCTGCCAAAGGTTTAAACAAAGTCAATTGGAATATTGTAAAAAACATGGCTAGTTCTTGGATTTTAGTTTTTCCAGGTTGTGGTTTATTAGGTTATGTGATGGCAAATATTTTTATTAGAATTTTTTAGGAGAAGCTTGTGACAAAGAAAAACAATTATGATTATTTTAAAGGTTTTGAAACGGCAATTGCCTTTAGTGTCAAAGCCGCTTATTTATTAAGAGATGTAGTAGCTAATTTTAATGTCGCTGAAATTGAAATG
>CAYUXU010000132.1:0-2379 GCA_964449005.1 uncultured Erysipelotrichaceae bacterium
GTTTTCTTCCATGTTCAAATCTGTTTCGCATCGCTTCCCTCCTTTCTATCTGCAACAAGCATATATGCACTATACACATAGTAAGTTAAATTATTAAATTTGTCAAGTCTATGCACCTAAAAAACATAGATTTTATGTTATAATTAATATTATCTTTGAAAGGAGAATAACTTGACAGTACTGTTAACCAAACTTAAAGAAGTATCTTTATCGGTATTGCCAATTACCTTTTTAGTTATTATTTTACACTTTACACTCGTACCCTTAGAAAGTGCGATGTTATTTCGATTTCTAATTGGGGCAATCTTTGTAATTATTGGCTTAGGAATATTTTTATTTGGAGTACATCTTGGAATTGCTCCAATTGGTAATTTAATGGGAGAAACAATTGCGAGAACTAATAAAGCCACGATTGTTGGCGCTTTAGGATTTCTTCTAGGATTTCTTATCACAATTGCTGAACCTGATCTACAAATCTTAGCTAATCAAATTGATATTGCCTCCAGTGGTATTATTTCTGGATCATTAGTCTTAATAGTTGTTTCTTTAGGAGTTGGACTAATGGTCGGGATTGGACTTTTAAGAATTTTATTTGGAAAACCTTTAAATAAATTATTTACCATTGTTTATCTTTTTATCTTAGTTTTAGGAGTTTTAGTTTCAGAAGAGTTTTTAGCGATGGCTGTTGATGCTTCTGGGGCTACTACTGGAGCGATGACAACGCCCTTCATCTTAGCGCTTAGTTTTGGTGTTTCCCAGTTAAAAGGTGGGAAAACGGCTGAAGAGGATAGCTTTGGAATGGTCGGATTAGCTTCAGCGGGACCAATTTTTGCGGTAATGTTAATGAGTCTCGTTAAAGGTCTTAGAAATGTTAGTGGTTCTTTAGAAGCGATGGTTTTTAATCAAGGTATCTTGAGTCCTTATTTAAAAGCTTTACCAGTTTTTCTCAAAGAATCAGTTTTGACATTATTACCATTATTAATTTTGTTTATGATATTTAATCGTTGGCGCTTTAAATTAGAAGAAAGACCAAAACGTTTAATTTACTTTGGATTATTATATTGTTATATCGGATTGACTTTGTTTTTAGTCGGTGTTAATGCTGGCTTTATGGAGGTTGGCTTTGTGATTGGAGAAGGTCTAGCCAGTTTTAATTGGGCTTTTGTTTTACCACTTATGGGATTTTTCTTAGGAATGGTCGTAGTATTAGCCGAACCAGCCGTTTATGTTTTAACCGAACAAGTTGAAGAAGTTACCGCTGGCCATATTAAAAAACACTTTATTTTAATTACTCTATCATTAGCGATTGCTTTAGCGGTGATGTTGGCTATGTTAAGAATTATGATTCCAGCTTTAAAGCTTTGGCATTTCTTGTTGCCTGGTTTTGCCTTAGCTTCATATTTAAGTTATAAAGTGCCATCAATATTTGTCGGGATCGCGTATGATTCTGGCGGGGTCGCTTCGGGACCAATGACAGCTACCTTTATTTTAGCGTTAGCTCAAGGAGCGGCTGGAGTAATACCAACTGCTGATGTGATGGTTGATGGTTTTGGTGTAATTGCGATGGTAGCAATGATGCCACTAGTCGCTATTCAATTATTAGGTCTAATTTTCAAGAAAAAAGCGCAACAGGAGGGATAAGATGTCAGAGTTGCAACTGTTTTGTGCGGTATTAGATTTTGGTAAAGGCAGTAAAGCTTTAAAGTTAGCTAAAAAACTCGGAGCTAGTGCTGGCCATATTTTCTTAGGGAAAGGCACTGTCGAGAGTTCAGTTTTAGATTTTTTGGGCTTAAATGAAGTTCGTAAAGAAGTATTTTTAACGATTATTCAGAAAGAACAAGAAGAAGAATTCTTTGAAGCGATGTTGGACAAGTTTAAATTAAACTTACCCAATCATGGAATTGCTTTTACATTAGGATTAAAAGAATGTTTTATTAAGGGAGATATCGATTTAGTAACTGATCAAAAGGAGGATACAGCAATGGTTTATGAAGCACTTTTTGTAATCGTTGAAAAAGGTGAAGCTGATCACGTTGTAGCGGCAGCCAAAACGGCTGGAGCAACCGGAGGAACAGTGATTCATGGCCGGGGTAGTGGCTCAAAAGATAAAAGTAAACTTTTTGACTTTGAAATTGAGCCAGAAAAAGATATTGTATTGATTTTAGCTTTAAAGCGCGATTGTGAAGCTATTGTTGACGCGATAAATCAACATCTAAAATTAGAAGAGCCTAATCGTGGTGTCTTATTTGGCTTAAATGTTTCACGAACTTTAGGTTTATACGAACCTAAATAGTAAAATATCGATATTTTAGGATAAAATCACTATATTATAAGATATTAAAGCGTTTACAATCCTTTTATAATGAAGTTAGAAGGAGG
>CAYUXU010000133.1:0-2356 GCA_964449005.1 uncultured Erysipelotrichaceae bacterium
CATTTCATCAGTAAAGCCACTTTCAAGACCAGCTTTACTTTCAATAAAAACTTGATGTTGACAAGCGACATAAGCTTTAACACTGGCTGGTGTTAACCCAACACGATATTCATGGCGCTTAATCTCTTTAACACATCCTACTTTCATAAAACATCTCCTTAAACATCTTTTTTTATCATATCACAATCAGTCAGGATTTCTTACTCGGTTTTTAATTTTTTGTTATAATAAATTGGAGGTGCGAAATGGAAGTTATTAAAATTATTCCCCGAGGCTATTGTAAAGGTGTGGTAAATGCCTTAGAAATTGTTAAAAAAGCCATTAAGGACTATCCTGATCAACCAATTCATATTGTTGGTTTGATTATTCATAATAAATTCGTTAAAGAAGCCTTACAACTTAAAAATGTTATTTCTCATGATGATTTTAATAAAAGTAAATCTGAGATTGTTGCTTCAATTAAATCAGGTGTTGTGATTTTTAGTGCCCATGGTATCGCTTGGCAAGTTAAAAAACAAGCACAAGAGCAAGGTTTAATTGTTTTAGATGCAACCTGTCAGGATGTATTAAATACCCAGCAACTAATCATCGATTATTTAAATGACGGCTATCAAATAATTTATATTGGAAAGAAAAATCACCCCGAAGCTGAAGCAACTTTAGCTTTAAGTAATGAAATTCATTTTATTAGCTCTTTAGCTGATATTGAAGATTTAAAGCTTACTAATTCGCGGATTATGGTAACTAACCAAACCACAATGAGCAGCTACGATGTGGCAGATTACTTTCAAAAAATCACAGAAAAATATCCGGATGTCGTTTTACTTCAAGAAATATGCAGTGCAACTCGGATTCGTCAAGAGGCCGTCATGAAACTGGATGATTTTGATTTAGTTTATGTAGTTGGTGATTATCTTTCTAACAACTCTAATAACTTAAAAAGAATTGCCGAAGCTAGTGGTACCAAGGCAATTTTGATTGAAAGTGCTTTAGATATAAATTTAAATGATTTAAGAGGAATAGAAAAAGTTGGAGTCACTTCAGGTGCTTCAACCCCGACCTATATTACAAATCAAGTAATAAATTACTTAAATACTTTCGATAAAGCATATTTAAAAATCGACTATAATAAAATTTTATAGTCGATCTTTTATAATTTGATTAATTTCAGTTAATGCTAATTGATTAGCTTGGGATGGATGTTTTTGATAAATCCTTTCCCTAGTGCTTTTTAAATGCTCTAAATAATTACCAAATACAAGGCTATTACTATTAAACAAAATCGGCCCGTATTTTATTTCTAAGTCATTATAGTGCAAATTTTTCTGAGAGATTGGAGTAAAAGCTACAGCTTGATAATAATGTTTTTCGTACGTGATTTCTTCATTAATTATCGTATATTGCTTTGATGCTAGCCAAGCTCTTAAATCATTCAAGTTTTTTTTAGCTTCAACAATAATTAAATGAGCTTTTTGATAAATCTCTGGTGAATTGTTTAATATTTCTAAAGCATTGTTAACTCCAATTCCCGCAATAACAATCACATCAACAGCCACTGGCAAATTACTAAGACCATCACTTAATAAACAAGTTATTTGTTTAGAAAGATTTCTTTGTGCAATATTCGATTGAGCTTTTAGAAGTGGCCCTTTTTTATTGTCAATTGCATAAACATGTTGAGCTCGTTTTTCTTCGATTAAAGCGATAGGTAAATAAGCGTGGTCGGTTCCAACATCAGCAACTAGTTCAGTTGAAGGAATCATATCGAAAACTGCTTGTAAGCGAAGTGATAACATTAATTTTTGTCTACAAAATCTCGCAATCTCTTAGAACGAGACGGATGTTTTAACTTCCGCAAAGCTTTTGCTTCAATTTGACGAATTCTTTCGCGAGTCACATTAAATTCGCGTCCAACTTCTTCTAAAGTGCGAGTTTTCCCATCGTAAAGACCAAAACGAAGTCGTAAGACTTTTTCTTCACGTTCGGTTAGCCCTTCTAAAACCATATTGATTTCATCTTTTAAAAGTTGATTGTTAGTATATTCATCGGGAGAAATTGCATCTTTATCTTCAATAAAATCTCCTAAATGAGAATCATCTTCTTCTCCAATTGGAGTCTCTAAAGAAACAGGATCAAGTGCAATCTTTTGAATTTCCCGGACTTTCTCAGGAGTAATTTCTCCCATCTTTGCAGCGATTTCTTCTGCTGTGGGTTCACGACCAAGTTCTTGAACTAATTGGCGTTGATGACGAGTTAATTTATTAATCGTTTCGACCATATGAACTGGTACCCGAATGGTCCTAGCTTGATCAGCAATCGCTCTGGTGATAGCTTGGCGAATCCACCAAGTCGCATA
>CAYUXU010000134.1:0-2334 GCA_964449005.1 uncultured Erysipelotrichaceae bacterium
AGTGATAACCACACGATTGCGGATATTACCTATCATGGCCAACAAGTAATTATTGCGGCTGGTGGCCAAGGAGGACGGGGCAATTATCGTTTTATGTCAAGTCGCCGTCCAGCACCCGATTTTGCGGAACTAGGTGAACCGGGCAGGGAACTGGAAGTATTAGTTGAATTAAAACTTCTAGCTGATGTTGGTGTTATTGGCTTTCCCTCAGTAGGTAAGTCGACTTTATTATCGGTGGTTAGTCAAGCTAAGCCCGAGATTGCTGAATATCCTTTTACGACTATTATTCCCAATTTAGGAGTAGTTGAAACTAGTGATCGCCGTTCTTTTGTGATGGCAGATCTTCCGGGTTTAATTGAAGGAGCGTCTTTAGGAAAAGGTCTTGGCCAACAGTTTTTAAAACACATTGAAAGAACTAGAGTTTTAGTTCATGTTTTGGATATTGGCGGTGAAATGGGACGTGACCCTTTGGAGGACTTTAAAATAATTAATCAAGAATTAGCGAACTATGATGAAAGTTTATTAAGTAGACCACAAGTAGTAGTCGCTAATAAAATGGATCTCCCTGATGCTGAAATCAACTTAGCCCGTTTTAAAGAAACTTATCCTGAAATAGATATTTATCCGACGATTACCTTAATTAATCAAGGCTTAGATTTAGTTTTATTAAAGGTAGCTGACTTACTAGAAGAACTGCCAAGTTTAATTAATCTTGAAGAAAGTGACTTGGGAGTAGTATATAAGTATCAAGCACCACCGGTTAAATTTGAAGTAATTAACCTTGGTAATCAACGTTATGAAATAACTGGACCAGCGGTAGAAAGATTATTTAAAATGACTAATTTTCATAATGAGGCGGCAATTCTTCGATTCGCTGATCGTTTAAGGAAAATGGGAGTCGCCAAAGAACTGATTAAGCTTGGAGCAGTGCCTGGTGATACAATTATTATCTTAAATTATGAATTTGAGTTTATTGCATAGGGTGTTAAAACATCCTTTTTTTTATGTTATACTTATTTTGGTGAGAAAATGATCGGTTATTTAATCGGAGTAGTAACAGAAATAAATTTAGATTCAATAATTTTAGAAGTTAATCAAGTAGGATACTTAGTTAACTTTTTACAAACGCCTAATTTTAAGCTGAATGACACGATTAAAATTTATACTTACCAAGTGGTGCGAGAAGACGAAATCAGCTTATATGGCTTTTTAAATAAGGCTGACCGTTTCTTATTTTTAAAATTAATTAATGTTAAAGGGATTGGTCCTAAAACAGCTTTAAATATGTTTACTAATACCGCTAGTAACGATATCATTGCCGCAATTGAAAAAGCCGATATCGCTTTTTTAAAGACACTACCGGGAATTGGAGCGAAAAGTGCCCAACAAATTATCTTAGACTTGCAAGGGAAATTAGTTTTATCTGAGAATAAAGTAGTAAGTGAAAACTATCAAGCTAGTTTAACTGCTTTAAGAAATTTAGGGTATAAAGCTAGCGAAATTAAAAGTATTGAAGCTGAATTAAGAAGTGAGACTGACTTATCACTTGAAGAATATGTGAAATTAGGATTGCAACTTTTATTAAAACGTCAAGGGGGATAATTTGGAGAAAGTTTTAACACCATTAAAAACACCTGAAGATGATGAACTATCATTAAGGCCACAAAATTTTCAAGAATATGTTGGACAAAATGACTTAAAACATAATCTAATGATTTTTACTAAGGCAGCTTTAGGGCGCCATGAACCATTAGATCATGTTTTATTATATGGTCCTCCTGGTTTAGGAAAGACAACTTTAGCTCATATTTTAGCCCATGAAATGGGAAGTAATATTAAAATTACTAGTGGCCCTAGTATTGAAAGAACCGGTGATTTAGCCGCTATTTTATCTACTTTAGAACCTGGTGATGTTTTATTTATTGATGAAATTCATCGACTTCCCAAGATTGTTGAAGAAGTTTTATATCCCGCTATGGAAGATTTTTGTATTGATGTTATTGTTGGTAAAGATAGTGGCGTTCGTTCGATTCGCTTAGATTTACCACCATTTACCTTAGTTGGAGCTACAACCCGAGCTGGTGACTTAACTTCACCCCTAAGAGGGCGTTTTGGGATAGTCAACAAGCTAGAATATTACTCAGAAAGTGAATTAGCCAGTATTATTAAAAGAACCGCTAGAGTCTTAAAAACCACAATTGAAGAAAAAGCGGTAGTTGAAATTGCTCAAAGATCTAGAGGGACACCGCGCATTGCTAATCGACTCTTACGGCGAGTTCGTGACTTTGCCGAAGTTTTAAACGATGGTAAGATTACTTTAGAAATTACTAAATC
>CAYUXU010000135.1:0-2319 GCA_964449005.1 uncultured Erysipelotrichaceae bacterium
ATTAAATAAATATTATGCTAATAGTGATTCGCTCCACACTTTGGGACAGGAAGTTGCTAATCTTTTAAAATCGGCGCGCCAACAAGTAGCGAAAGCTTTTAATGTTTTTGAAAAGGAAATTATCTTTACCAGTGGAGCTAGTGAAGCCAATAATTTGGCAATTAAGGGTTATGCTTTAAAAAACCGCGAGAAAGGTAATCATTTAATTACTACTGCGATTGAACATGCCAGTGTTTTTAAGGCTTTTCAACAATTAGAAACAGAATTTGGATTCGAGGTCACCTACTTGCAAGTTGATGAATTTGGGAATATTGATTTCGAAGAGTTTACCTCCGCTTTAAAAGATGAGACGATTTTAGTTTCAATGATGGCCATTAACAACGAGATGGGGACAATCTTACCGCTACCAAAAGTAACGGCCTATTTAAAGAAATTTCATCCTCAAGTCGTGTTTCATAGTGACTTTGTCCAAGCCTTAGGTAAATACCCAATTGATTTAAATGAGATTGATTTGGCGGTTTTTTCGGCTCATAAAGTGCATGGTTTAAAAGGTAGTGGTATTTTAGTTAAGAAAAATCGCGTTGAACTATTACCACTGATTAGTGGTGGGATTCAAGAGTTCGAGGTGCGCGGCGGTACAGTAGCAAATTTAACTCAAATCATGTGGGCTAAAACTTTAAGATTAGCTTTTGATAAACAAACTCATAATTTAATTCAAGTTACGAAACTTAATCAATATTTAAGAAAAGCATTAAAATCGATCCCAGAATTGACGGTTAATTCTGGATCTGAGGCTAGTGTTTATATTGTTAATGTTTCTATTAATGTTTTAAATAGTGAGATTATCCTAAATGGTTTAAATCAAAAAGGCATCTTGATTTCTGCCGCCAGCACTTGTAGTGGTAAAAACTATCAAGACTCCCATGTTTTAAAAGCATTAGGTTTTTCTGAGACGAAGCGTCGCCAAACTTTCCGCATTGGCTTAGATGAAAGTTTGACAGAGCGTGATTTAGATTATTTAGTTGAGAGTATCAAGGAGATTATTAAGTTATATGGCAATGTTTAGTTATGATCATATTTTAGTACGTTATGGCGAGCTGGCGATTAAAGGTAAAAATCGGAATGAGTTTGTAAAAAAACTTTTAGCTAATATCAAACGCAGTTTAGCTGATTTTCCTGATTTAGCTTATGAAAGAACTTATGATCGTATTTATATTAAACTAGCGGGTCAAGATGTTAAACAAATTAGTTCTATTTTAAAAGAAGTTTTTGGAATTAGTTCTTTTTCTATAGCTGTTAAAACCGCTAGTGATTTAGATAAAATTGTTGCAGAAGCTACCGAAATTATGCAACATCAACCAGTGGGGACTTTTAAAGTTATTACGCGAAGAAAAGATAAAACTTTTCCAATTAATTCCGATGGGATTAATCGGGCAGTTGCTAGTCAAGTTTTAAAGACAACTGAATTTAAAGTTGATGTAAAAAACCCAGATTTAAAATTATTAATTGAAGTTAATAGTAATGAAACTTATATTATGCCAGGGCAAATCTTAGGAGCTGGTGGTTTTCCAACTGGGACTGGAGGAAAAGCACTTTTACTTTTATCAGGCGGGATTGATTCACCAGTGGCCGGTTATCTAACAATGAAAAAAGGGGTAGTTTTAGAAGCGATTCATTTTGCCTCACCACCTTATACTTCACAACAAGCTTTAAACAAAGTAAAAGTATTGGCTGAAAAACTCAGTTTTTATCAAGGTAGTATTAAATTACACATCATCCCTTTTACAAAATTACAGTTAGAGATTCACCAAAATTGTCCCCACGCTTATGAAATTACTTTACTGCGCCGTATGATGTTACGGATTGCGGAAGCGGTAGCTATTGATGAAAAAGCTTTGGCGATTGTTAGTGGGGAAAGTATTGGTCAAGTTGCCTCACAAACTTTAGAGAGCTTTTTAACAATTAATGCTGTAAGTAACTATCCAATTTTAAGACCACTAGTATCTTTAGATAAAGTTGAAATTGTTAATATAGCAAAAAAGATTGATAGTTATGAAACTAGCATTTTACCTTATGAAGATTGTTGCACAATTTTTACGCCACGAAATCCGGTGATAAAACCAAGTATTAATCAAGCTTTACTTTATGAAAGCCGTCTTGACTATGAAAGTTTAATTAATGAATGTCTTGCTAATAAAGAAACAATTATCATTAAACCTAACTCACTTTTGAGTAGTGAAATATTTTAGGGTATAATAATTTGATAGAGGTGAAATAAATGTTTGAATCAATTTCCGAAAAAATGACTAATGTCTTTCG
>CAYUXU010000136.1:0-2311 GCA_964449005.1 uncultured Erysipelotrichaceae bacterium
TCGCTCAATTAAAACAGCACATTGAAAAGCAATATCCATCATTTAATGTTAAAAGCTTTGGCTTTTCCAAGATGACCTTATTATTAAAATCGCTCGGTTATATCGTAACAAGTCATACTTTTAAAAAGGATAATTCTAAAACTCAATAAATCAATTTAAATTAGATACAAAAATTAAATATTGAGATAATATTTAATTTTTTTGATAGATAAATCATTATTTTTTTAATGAGAGTGTTATAATACTCTAGTTAAAAAGGTGATAAATATGCAAAAGTTGATTAATATTGCAGTAATAGCACATGTTGATGCTGGTAAAAGTACTCTGGTTGATGCTTTATTAAGACAAAGCGGTGTCTTTAGAGAAGGTCAAGAAATTATTGATCTGGTCATGGACAGCAATGATTTAGAAAGAGAACGTGGAATTACGATTTATTCGAAAAATTGTTCTATTATGTACAATGATATAAAAATTAATATCGTTGATACTCCAGGCCATGCTGATTTTTCTAGTGAAGTTGAACGGATTATTAAAACAGTAGATACAGTTATATTACTAGTTGACGGTAGTGAAGGGCCAATGCCCCAAACGCGTTTTGTTTTAGAAAAATCATTAGAAATTGGATTGAATCCAATTTTATTTGTAAATAAAATTGATAAAAAAGATACTCGTGCCGAAGAAGTCGTTGATATGGTTTATCAGTTATTTTTAGATTTAAAAGCCAGCGATAAACAATTAGACTTTCCGATTCTTTATGGTGTCGCAAAAGAAGGGATCGCCAAGTATGCACTTGATGATGAAAGTAATGATATTAAACCGTTGCTTGATATTATTTTAAAGCACACTCCTTTATATCAAGGTAATTATGAGGGCTCACTTTTAATTCAAATATCATCATTAGCTTATGATGATTATATCGGTCGTTTAGGAATTGGACGTATTTATTCAGGAAAGATTAAAAAAGGACAAAAGGTAAGAATTGTTGCCACTAATGGTAAAGAGTATCAAGATATAGTAGATCATATTTTTGTGTATCAAGGTTTAAAAAGAGTTGAAGTAGAAGAAGCTGATGCCGGAGACATTATTTTATTATCTGGTTTTGATAAGATTTCAATTGGTGAAACGATTAGTGATATAAATAGTGATTTCACATTTGAACAAATACCAATTGAAGAACCAACTCTTTCAATGTTGTTTTCAGTAAATACATCTCCTTTTGCCGGGAAAAGTGGCAAGTATGTTACGTCGCGAAATATACGTGAGCGGCTTTTTAAGGAACTAGAAGTAAATGTTGGTTTAAAAGTTGAGACGATCTCTACAACTGATAGCTTTAAAGTCTCAGGTCGCGGGGAATTGCATTTAACCATTTTAATTGAAAATATGCGACGGGAAGGGTATGAGTTATCAATTGGAAATCCACAAGTAATTTATAAAATTGAAAATAATATTAAATATGAACCTATTGAAAAAATTGTGATAAATGCACCATCAGAGTATAGTGGAGTAATTATTAGTAAATTAACTTTGCGTAAAGCTGAAATGCTTGATATGTCTGAGAAAAATAATTATAGCCATCAAATTTGGCTAGCTCCTACTAGAGGATTAATTGGTTATCGTAATGAATTTATTAACGATACCCATGGCGAAGGAACACTTATACGCCAATTTGATTCATATCAACCTTATAAAGGAGACATCAATAAACGAACTCATGGTGTAATGATCTCTAATACTGATGGTATCGCTATGACGTATTCAATCTTCAATCTCCAGGAAAGAGGCCAGTTTTTTATTGGTGCTCAGACCCCAGTTTATGAAGGTATGATTGTTGCTATTTCGTCTCGTGATATTGATATGGATGTTAATCCAACAAAAAATAAAAAAACCACTGCAATTCGCAGTGCTGGAAATGATGAAGCGATGCGTTTAACACCTCCTAAAGAAATAACCCTAGAATATGCAATAGAATTTATTCAAGATGATGAATTGATAGAAGTTACACCAGATGCGATTCGTTTGCGGAAAAAACATTTGAAGGCATATCAACGAAAGAAATTTACTAAATCAGTCATTTTAAGCGAAAATAACTTATAATTAACACGTTTAGTAATCATTTTTAAGAATTAGATATTTTTAACCACTTTTATTAAAAAAAATCTCATTATTTTGTAAAATTTAGGTAAAGCATCAACGAAGTAAATAATATTTGAATAATGTTATACTAAACGCAAGGAGGTCTAAAATGAAAAGAAAAATTTATTGATGTTCATTTTAGTTATCATTTTGTTGATAATATCGGCACTATTTTTCT
>CAYUXU010000137.1:0-2288 GCA_964449005.1 uncultured Erysipelotrichaceae bacterium
CTTTAATTGCAGCGGCAGGAATTTCATTATTTAGTTCCGCTATGTTTACACCTAATTTAGATTATATTAATTTATTGGTTTTTTTAGGTGTTTTATTACTTTTAAGTAAAACAAAATTAGATCCAACTGTGGTGATGCTTTTTTCAGGTGTTCTTGGTGTAATATTTCATATTATTGGAATCATATGAAGAAATTTTGACAAGAACCATAATATTTATTACACTTCAAGTAGTTATAATCTAATATTTCTTTAAGGAGATTTTTGTGGATTTAAACATAGTAATTAAACCCAGCCTTACTCAAAGATTAACTTTTACCCAATTCTTTAATCTTTCACTAAAGGTTTTACAACTAAATCATCATGATTTAACGGAACATATCTTAGCTAGTGCTAACGAGAATCCGTTATTAGAAGTAGAAGTAACTGAAAGTGATTTCGGTTATTCATCATATAAAACTGATCAAAGTCAAGAACGGTTTGACGAGAGTTTTTCGTTAACTGACTATTTAATTGATCAAGCTCGCTTAATACAAAGCAGTAATTATAAACTTTTAGAATATTGTATTTACTTAATTGATGAACGAGGCTATTTTAATGAAGATATTAAAAAAGTGGCTTTAGAAAATAGCGTCAGTGAATCAGAGGTCGAGGCAGTCGTGTTAGAAATCCAGCAATTAGAACCAATTGGTGTCGGAGCTCGCGACTTAAATGAATGTCTTTTGATTCAAGCTAAAAAGCTTTATCCTGATTTTAAATTACTAGAAACGATTATTAATCATCACCTTTACGATGTTGCCGAAAATAATGTTACTGAGATTGAAAAGGCTACTGTCGCTACTTCAGATGAGATACTAAAAGCGATTGTAACTTTGAAAGGACTAAACCCCATTCCTGGCAACGGATTTGAGTTTAAAAAGAGTGAATATATTATTCCAGAGTTTGAAGTAATTAAAACAGCTCAAGATAACCTCGAAGTGAAGCTATTTTATAATTGGAAGATCAATCTCAACCAAGATTATAAAAAACAATTAAATTTAGTAACTTCTCAAGAAAAAGAATTATTAAATAAATATCTTAATGACGGAAAACAATTAATTAATGCTGTTTCAAAAAGACAAGATTCTTTACAAAGGATTGTGACAACCATAGTCAAGCACCAACAAGCTTATTTGATAAACAATCAACCGTTAAAACGGTTACGCTTAGTTGATTAAGTCGTGAAACTAATTTACATGTTTCAACTGTTTGTCGTGTCATTAAAGACAAGTATTATCTGATGGATAATCAAGTTTCACCAATTGCTAGTTTGCTTTCAAAAGGCACAAAACAAGCTTCTGTCTCAGAAATCAAAATGGCAATTAGTAAAATTGTTAAAAATGAAGCGAAAGATTTAGTATTTTATAGTGATGAAAAAATTAAACAACTACTCTTGAAACAAGGGATTGATGTTTCAAGAAGAGTTGTTACTAAATATCGTCAAGACTTAGGATATCCTACCTCTTATGAAAGGAGAAGTAGTTATGACTTTAAGGGATAAGATTTTAGTAGATTTAGTAGAGGCTTCAGAAAATGTTAATTGGTTCAATCTGACGCAACATACTACTAATTATTACGCTGAGAAGTACAACGTAAGTCGTAATACTGTTTCAGAAATATTAAACGACTTAGTTAATAATAAAGAATTGGTAAAGGTCAATAGCCGACCAGTCTATTTTTTTCACGAGAAAGAATGCCCATTTTAAGCAGGGGAAATTGTTATCAGATACTTATGGAAGTATTGATGAGCTCCGAAAAGATCTCGATCGACTAGATGATAAGCCAAGTGCTTTTAAAGATTTAATAGGCTATAACGGGAGTCTCAGTTATGCGATTGAACAATGTAAGTCAGCGATAACTTATCCTGAAGGTGGTCTTTCAATGATCCTTTTAGGAGCAACTGGAGTTGGGAAGAGTCTGCTTGCCGAAAAGACCTACCAATACGGAGTTGAAAAAGAAGTCTTTAAACCTGATAGTCGTTTTGTCACAATTAACTGTTCTGAGTATGCTAATAATCCGGAATTATTTTTAGTAAACTTTTTTGGAAATGTTAAAGGAGCTTATACAGGTGCCGATCAAGATCGGGATGGTCTGGTGAAATTAGCTGATGGTGGAATGTTGTTTTTAGATGAAGTTCAAAGTCTTCATCCAGAATGTCAAGAAAAATTGTATTTGTTTATGGACAAAGGAACTTATCATAAAGTTGGTGACAATGAAAAATGGTATCAATCAAAAGTATTTATTGCCTTTG
>CAYUXU010000138.1:0-2273 GCA_964449005.1 uncultured Erysipelotrichaceae bacterium
GTTGGTTTTTAATTGTCGTATTGCTACGGAAACATAGTGAACATAAGCGTGGTAATCAAATTTATGCTTATTTAATGTGGTATGGCGTAACAAGGTTTTATGTCGAAAGTTTTCGAACTGATAGTCTTTATTTCTTTAATTTAAAGATTGCTCAAATCATTTCAATTGGTTTCATTATTATTGGATTACTTGGTACCTTTGGTTTATTTAGACGTTTAGTCCATGTTAAACCAACCATTTTATTTGATTATGATGGGACACTGGCCGATACTGAACCAATGATTTTAGAAACCTTTACTGAATTATTTAAGAAGTATCATCCAAATCAAAAAGCACCAGAGGGACTAATGGATTTTGTGATTGGACCACCTTTAGAATTATCAATTGAAAAATTCTTTCCTGGGCATGACGTGGCAGCCTTAGTGGCAGAATATCGCGTCTTAAACAAAGAACTCCATTATCGCGATTTCCATGAAATTCCAGGAGCGAAAGTTCTCTTAAAATATTTAAAAGAAAATAACTATCCAGTAGCGATTGTCTCAAATAAATCTAGTGAGATGATTCGACTCGGATTAGATTTATTAAAAATGAGCGAATATGTTGATGTTGTGATTGGGGCGGATGATATTGATAATAATCTTGTCAAACCACACCCATATGGTCTAAAATTAGCTTGTGAAAAGCTCGGTAGTAATGTTGACAACTTAATTTATGTTGGTGATAGTGTTGGTGATATTTTAGCGGGTAATAATGCTCATGCTTTTACGATTGGTTATGGCACCGATCCAAAACGTCTTGAAGCTTTAAGGAATGCCAAAGCTAATCGAATTGTTACTGATTTAAATGAAATTAAAGAAATTTTGAAAGAAGATATCATTTGGACCAGTGATATGGCTTAATTTAGGGAGGAAGAAATGATTTTAGAATTTTCAGAGATTAATAAGTATTTTGATGATTTTCATGTTTTACAAGATGTCTCTTTCCAAGTCCATAGTGGTCAAATTTTCGGATTTTTAGGAAGAAATGGTGCTGGTAAAACGACTTCATTAAGAATTTTGATGGATGTTTTTAAAGCAAACTCAGGATCAATTACTTTAGATGGGAAGCTTTTTAAACCAGATGATTATAAGATTGGTTATTTACCTGAAGAACGTGGTATGTATTCAAAAACCAACGTTTATGATCAGTTAGTCTATTTTGCGATGTTAAGAAAAGCGTCACGGAAAGACGCTGATCGATCTGTCCGCTATTGGGCAAAACGTTTTCAAATTGAAGAATACTTAAATCGCAAGTTGGAAACTTTATCAAAAGGGAACCAACAAAAAGTTCAAATTACTCAAGCTTTTTTGAATGAGCCAGATATTTTAATTTTAGATGAGCCATTTAGTGGCTTAGACCCAGTTAACGCTGATGCCTTTCAAAAAGCTTTACTTGAGTTTGTTTCGCAAAATAAAATTATTATTTTTTCAAGTCATCAAATGCCTTATGTTGAGTCATTTTGTGATGATATCGCTATCATTGATCATGGTAAGATTGTTTTGGCAGGAACCTTAGCGGAAATCAAAAGAGTCTGGGGTGAAAATAAAGTCGCCGTTTCATTTGAAGAACCACTTTTAGAGGGACAAAATGAAAAGTTATTAGCGGCTGGTTATTTATTAGAAACAGTAAATGGTGACTATGTCGTAAGTTTGCCAGAAACAGCTAATAAACAAAAACTTTTAAAAGATTTATTTAAAGAAAAAATTAATATTGCTAGTTTCGCTGATTATGCTCCAAGTTTACAGGAAATCTTCGTGAGAACTGTTGGAGGTGAACAATGAAAAATTTAAAGACCGTATTTAGTTTCGAACTAAAAGAAATGGTAGTGAAGAAAAGCTATATTATTACGTTAGCCATTCTTTGTGTCTTGGCTTTTCTCGCAGTTTCTTTACCTACAATTTTTAATTTCTTTAGTAAAGATGGTTTTCCAAGTGACTTATCAGATTTTGCGGATAGTGATGTACCATTTAGTGAACCACTTGATGCCTCAAAAATTGGCTTTGTTGTTTTAGATCCAAATTATGAAATTGAAAAGATGGGTTTAATGCTACAAGAGCCAAATTTAAAACTTTATGATTCGGAAGCTGAACTAAAAACAGCGGTGATTGATCATGAAGTTGAAAAAGGTTTTATTATTAAATCAATGACCGAATATAAATATATCGTCAATGATCGTAGTATGTATGATATGACCCAAAGTCAACTTGAATCATTAATGCGCCAAATTGCTTTTG
>CAYUXU010000139.1:0-2269 GCA_964449005.1 uncultured Erysipelotrichaceae bacterium
CTTTTAGAGTACCTAAAGCCGCCATCTTATTAACTTCATCTAAAGTTTTATTAGCTAAGTAATTTAAATTGTCACTATCATCACTCAATTGGGGAACCTTACTATCAAGTTCTGGATTATCAACTTGGACGATTGTTTCAAATAGTAATTTAGTACCATCTTGGATGAATTGTCCCATTGAATGTAAGTCGGTTGAAAAGTTAACACTAGCTGGGAAAATTCCTTGATCTTTTTTACCTTCAGACTCACCAAATAATTGTTTCCACCACTCCGCAAACATCACTAATGCTGGTTCATAGGTTACTAGTAATTCAACTTGCTTACCAGTTTTTTCCAATATTCTTCGTGCGACGGCATATTGATAAGCCAAGTTTTCACTTAAGTCAGGATTATTATATTTTAAATAACCATTTTTAAAACCAGCCATGAATTCTTTGATATCAATCTTGGCTGCCGCCAGTGGTAATAATCCGACCGCCGTATTAACCGAGAAACGCCCCCCAATATCATCGGGAATCGTTAAAGTCCGATATTTTTCTTTGGTAGCAATCTCTTTTAAAACACCACGCTTTTTGTCAGTTGTGACAATAATCCGTTTTTGAGCATCATTGCCATATTTTTCTTCAATAAATTGGCGTAATAAACGAAAAGCTAAAGCAGTTTCTAAAGTAGTTCCTGATTTAGAAATTACATTTAAATAGACATTACGACTTTTTAAATACTCCAGAATTTGTAAGAGATAAGGTGCTGAAAAACTATTTCCAACATAAATTATTTCTAAGTCACGTTTTGGATATAAGCCTTGAATCATTTCGATGACAGCTCTTGCCCCTAAATATGATCCACCAATCCCACAAACAACTAAAGTATTGGCGTTTTGATAAATCTCTTCACCTAACTTTAATATTTCGGAAAATTCAGCTTCATCATAATTATTCGGCCACTCTAACCAACCCAAAAAATCTTTTCCCAAGCCAGTTTTTTTGTTTAAAGCTTGGTGCGCTTTTTTAACTTGGGCTTGATAAGCGTTTAACTCTTGATCTAAATAAGCATATTCAGTACTAAATTGAATCATATTTACTCCTTTATTTCTTTAAGCCATTTGGGCAAACGAAAAGCAACTGATTGAAAACCAATTTTAAATTGAGGGATACCCCCAAAAATAATTTCTCTTTTTTCTTTTCTAATCATATTAGGCAATAACGCTTTTAATGAAAGTTGATAATGAGCATTTTGTTGGTCAATATCAATAATTTTAACTCTCACTTTATCTCCAACATTAACAAAACGACAAACGTCACTAACATAACCACTGGTAATCTCAGAAATGTGAATTAATCCAGCCGTACCTTCAATATCAACAAAGGCACCATATGGTTGAATTCCGGTCACAAAACCTTCAACAATTGCCCCTGGATAATACTTCATATAATATCACTCCACAGGCATAATTATAGCATAATTATTTTACTCTTGTGTTATAATGAAACGGCGAGGTGAAAATGTAATGCTAAAACAGATGTATCCCTTTTACGCGGCGTTTACCGCTAATGTAATTGCCCAAGTTTTAAAACCATTAATTTATTATGCAATGAATAAAACTTGGAAATGGCATCTCCTTTTAGATAGTGGTAACTTACCAAGTTCCCACACTGCGATGGTTTCAGCTTTATTACTGGCTGTTGGGATTGTTGAGAATTTCTCTTCTACTATATTTGCTGTAACATTAGTTTTCTTTTTTATCGTTACTTATGATGCAACAAATGTCCGCTTCTACGCTGGAAGAAACATTCAAATTACCCAACAGTTAATCAGAGACTTTGAAGCTCTCACGCAAAAAAACCTCGAGAACCCAGTTTACTTATTAAAAGTAAAGGAAGTTTTAGGACACAAATGGATTGAAGTAATCACTGGAATGATATTAGGTTTTAGTGTTTCTTTAATTTTCTATTTTTTCATTAAATAAAGGAGGATCAGATGTATCAAGATAAAGAACTACAAGTCATCGATGTCTTAGAAAAAATTCGACCCTATATCCAACGTGATGGCGGCGATGTTGAATTTGTTAGTTTAGACGAAGGAATTGTTACTGTAAAAATGCATGGAGCCTGCATTGGTTGTCATGCTTTAGATATTACCTTAACTCATGGGATAGAATCATTACTAAAAGAAGAAGTGGGCGGAATCGATAAAGTCGTAGTTGCAGCGGAAGATTAATTATTTAAAAAAGTATTTCTTAATTGAAATACTTTTATTTTTTGTAACAATC
>CAYUXU010000140.1:0-2254 GCA_964449005.1 uncultured Erysipelotrichaceae bacterium
ACTTGATTACTTATCTTTGAAGTAATCATTCCAGAATTTTCCAAAATTAAAAGACGATCTTTCATTATTAATACCTTTCTCTATAAGAGAAGAAAATGTAGTCGAGGACTACATTTTCTTAATTACTGCTTAACCGATTGGGAATAATCCAATCAAATGTAGAACGTTAATAATTATACCGATTGAGATTGCTCCGATTGGTCCAATCGCCATTGGTGCGACTGGTTTTTTCGAGACTTGATTTAAGTAATATAAACCAATAACCCAAATGTAACCAATAGTTGGTGCAATCGCATTAGCTGCTAACATCCCGCCAACAAGTAATGTTAAATCAAGAATCTTACTCATTGAAGTTCGAGTGTTGTCACCTAGTTCTTTCATACCAGGGAACTTGTCCATCCCTTTCGCTAAAATACCAATTAATAATACTTCAAGTAACATGATTAAAGAACCAATCACAAATGATCCGGCCATTCCCATGATACCAGCATTGATTAATAAGATTGCAGGAACGTGAACTAATTTAGTTCCAGCTGGTGAATAAACCCCAGAAATAATTGCTGTAGTCATAACTAGTGGAATAAATCCTAAAGCCCGACCTAAAGCAATCATAGCTGCTTCGTTATATTGTCCTTCTGCCATTAAAGTTAATGAAGCAGGACCTTCAGCGATTAATAATAATGTTGTAGCTAAAGCAACAATCCCACCACTAATTGCTAAAACAATTAAGTTTTTGCGAATTCTTTCGATATTCTTTTCGAAAATGGCAAAGGTTGCTTCCATACTACTACCTTTTTCTTTTTTAGCTGTTGCAGCAAAGAAAACCATCAGGATAATACCAACTAATAGTGCCATCCCATCAGCATTTAAAGCTACTGTAAAATCGTTAAATTTAATTGTTCCAAATAATACTGTAAGTTGTTTTGCTAACATTGTTAAGACTAAAACAACCATACCTTTGATAGCGCCAGCTTGATAAGCTACGGCTAAAGCTGGGAAGACAGTAAATCCAATGGTAATTAAAGAACCAACTGTCGCTAAACTTCCAGTAAAGTCAATTGGTAATGCTTTAAAGACATCAACGATAAATTGCATCCCAAATAATAACGCTAGTCCAAAAGCAGCTCCTAAAACTGTTGAAACGATCATACCTTTGGTATCATCATTAAATAATGTTCCAATAATATCAGCTGCTAATAAAATAGTGTGAACAATAATAATCTTTCCAGCAATTGAAGTTGGAATCCCAAATCCAATTACTAAACCAAAAGATAATGCAAAACTAGTTGCAAATAATGTTCTTCTGTCAATGGTTTTATCAAAATACTGCATATAAACTGGACGTAGTCCATCATTAAATACAGCAATATTTTGGTTAGCTAAATAAGCCGACATCGCTCCTAAAGCTGCCATGACAATCATTGTTAATAGATTAATTTCAAAAGCCATATATTTTTCCTATTTTCCCTTCTCTATAATTGCTTTCAATAAAGTTCTAAGTACTCTTTCCGCATCCGAATTAACAAATCCAAATGCTACAACCCCTTTTTCAACTGCTTCGATAATTTGTTCCTCACTTAAAACACGACCCGGCGAGCTTAGTGAAGCTACTCTTTGCGGCCCTAGTAAACCAGTTGCCATTGCCAAGGCACCACCTGAGCCAGTAGCACAGGCACCAACATAATAATCAGCTTGATTACTTTGGATTGCTAAAGTTGCCTCGATGTCACTTTTTACTTCAACAGTAAAGTCATCGGGGTAATTCTTTAAAATAAAATCAGCGATAATTTGTCGGTCCATTTGACCACCTACCACAATCTTTTTAATAGAACCCTCTCCTTTCTTAATATACATTTTTTTGTATATTGATTACAAAAGAATATACGATATATTGTATTCTTTTCTTAATCCTATAATGAAATCGCTTACTTGTCAAGTATTTATTTTTTTTATTAATAACTGGGAACGATCTTATCCTCAATAACTAGTTGTTGGACCTCTAAAACATGTGAAACATCAATTCTTTCACCAATTAAAAACTCAAGTTCGACGCGATTACTGTCAATCACGATTACCGCTACAGTATCATCTAAATTATCCATAACGGTAATTGAAACCGTATGAATTTTTTCCTCTTGAATTCGGAGCTCATCTTTATTCCAAACCGCAACATCTATTTCATTATTTAATAATTTGTCAATAATTTGATTATAACCGAGTTTTAAATACTCAACCCTTTTATCTTGGCAAATCA
>CAYUXU010000141.1:0-2247 GCA_964449005.1 uncultured Erysipelotrichaceae bacterium
CTCGTTTGCTTCTTTTGATTTTATGAGTCTGCTAATATAGAGAGAACGTCGATAGGAATGAAGTCTTGAATCTCATTTTTTTTACCAGGTAATTAAAATAATTTTTATATTTGAAGTTAATTAAAAACACCTCAGCAAATGAGAAATTCTGCGCGTACATGGCTAACACCGCTCTCGCAAAAGAAAAAAGCTTTTCAGGCCATTTTCAAGGAAATAATATAATACACAATATGGCAAATTAACGCACTCTTTTGACGAACCAATAAAACACCTTAATCATGAAATATTTAGTGATTTTATTAATTATCCTGCAAGTGAGCTTTATCTCCTGCAAAAGGGATGATGATGTTGTTACAAAAAAGGATCCTGGATTTTTTGTTTTAAACGAACTTAAGGGTTCTTTAAAGGAAGCAAATCCCAATATCTTAAAGACCACACAGTCAGATTTTTACTTAGGTGAACTAAAAGCAAGTATGCAGTATGCCTTTATTTTGGCCAATGGAGGAAATGAGCCCATTTTTGATATTGAATTAAGTACTGATAATCCAGCTTTTACAATATCGCCTGAATCAATTTCAATCTTGGAAGCTTACACCCAATTTGACAACACTTCCAGTAGCGGAATTATTCCAATCATTTCACTGGGAATTATTCATGGAAATCAAATAAATGGAATCGGCTTTACTGATTTACTACCGATGAACACCAATACGGCTATGCTGACAATTACTGGCAAAACCATGGATGGCAATGACACAATTACAATAAGTTCTGATTTTCATTTTACGGTAAACGCAAAAGTGATGGATATTAAGTTATACGTTGATAATATTGAGTTTGATATAACAAGTAATTATGGAGGCTCATCTACTACACTTGGCGGATTAGGCTTTATCAGATTCTATCAGGTTAACGCCAGCAGTCTTGAAATAGAAAATAGCGGAAATGTTGATATCGACTTAACCTATGGCAGTGATAATATGCTGTTAAAGCCAAATAATAAAAAACCAATTGATATTGATGATTGTCTGATTTTTAGATTAAACGGTAATGGAACAATCACTGATAATAGCCGAATTCAGCTTGGAAATGATGGAATTGGATACTTCGAAATTTGTAACCAAGTAATTCCACCATCCGATTCTCTACCTTAACTATTTATTTGTCATAAGTCTAATCAAATCAATTTTGTTTTTTAACTTTTGTAACACTAAAAATATACAGCGCTTTTATTATTGAAATTTTTTTAATACAAGAAAATCACTTATTGTTTTAACCGGTTTATATACATTAACACACCCCATGAATAAAGCATTAACAGCCTCATTAGAGCAGAAGTCGTCAGAAGACTTATTCTTTATGTTTAAGCACGATGGCGCCATTAATTTTGAACAGAAAATAATTGCAGGCAAAATCCTGTACGAAAGAGGATACGATAAAACAAAGCTCTCACAAGAGAAGAAAATTATTGTTGAGGCAATACTTAATGAACTTAAACTCACTGACGATAGTGCGTATTTGGAGAGAAAGAGTAAACGAAAAATCAAAAATGACCTTTTTATAAAATTAGCTTTTCTGCTGGTCTTTTCAGGCTTGGGCATGAAGGATTATTTATTCAATAATGCAGAATTTGACTATGTCTATATGTCGATAATGATTATTCTTGGCATATTACTACTTGTTTATCAAGTAGTTACATATAAGAAAACACTAAACACCCTAATAAATGAAGCCATTAAAAACAATGAACTGCTTAGGTTTAGATTGAAATTAATTGAAAGCGAGTGGAGTTTTTGAGCGTTGAAAAGACAAACGCACGATTTCCGTAACGTGAAGGGATAAAACCACCACCCAACCCCCTAATTATAAACAATTTCCCGCTTAATCAAATTCACTGGGTGTTTGTCAACCAAAACTGTTTTTTCAGTCCAGTTCTTCTTTTTGTCTGTCACATACTGAAATGTAGTAGATTTCAGGATTTCACCAAGCTCATTTTTAATCAGCTCCGAGATGACTTGACCATTTTCGTTATATTTATACTGCCGTTCTTCCACTAAGTTACCGCCTTCGGTAAAGCATATAGTTTTATCGATGTTTCCTTTGTAATCGTAGGTGTAGCTATATTTCATTTCAAACTCACCCGCCTTCAGATAGCTGTAGTTTTCGCGTAGCAAACCTTTATCGTCATAAGCGTAAATCAAAGTCTTTTCCGGCTTTCCGGCAGCGTCATAACTTTGATCGTTTTCA
>CAYUXU010000142.1:0-2243 GCA_964449005.1 uncultured Erysipelotrichaceae bacterium
GGCCGCTTCAACTAAAGATATATCACTGGCGGATTTATTAAAGAAGTAAAGGGCTGCGTTTTGAATACCACGAGTAGTACCGGCTCCAAAATAAATTTTATTTAAATAATGCTCAATAATTTGTTGCTTTGAAATCATCTTTTCTAATTCAATCGCCATACCAATTTCAAGAATTTTGGCGTTAATCTTCCGGACGTTTAACTTTAAACGTTCAACTTTATATTGGAAAGAATCACGCGATAAGCCTTCAGATTCCACCACTTCGTAAAATGGAGTATAAATCATATCAGAGAAAAATGACTCATAAGCATTATCAACTAGTTGCATTGAAAAGGTTGAAGCACCTTCCCCTAAATCACGCCGTCTTAAGTTGTTAAGAAAGGCGCGTGAGAAACGCGGTAAGTCAAAACCATTATGAGAAAAGAAACGAGCATCTTCAATTGCTAAGAAAGCATCGATGACATCATGACTTAATTCGTCAAAGGTAATATTTTCTCTTTCAAAGGCCGCTAGACTAGCTAAGAAAGTACCATCTTCAAAAAAGATTTTACTTCCTTCTTTACTAGTAATTTTATCTAACTCAATAACAGGGGCTTGTTCTAAGACTTTTTTAATATAAATAAAACCACTGGCGGAACCAATTAAAGCTAAGACAACAAATACTAAAACTAAGTTGCTTAGGATCTTACGGAATATTCTTTTTCTTCTTTTCGGCTCAGGTGGAGTTTTTAAAGTCTTGATCTCTTTAGTTTGCTCTTGATTAGCCATATTAATCTCCTTTATTAATTTCATCGATTACTTTTAAATAGTCGACGGGTATTACATAGTTATATGGAATTAAATAACTTGATTTTTGAAACCAACTGTAAGGAATCGAACGTCTTTTACCAAAATATAATTTAATCATATCTTCTGCTGTAACGTAGTAGGTTTCCTCATAAGCTGTAAAGCGGATAATCACAAAGGCAATGGCACCTTGTGCTAAGACCGCTTTAAGATGTTCAATTTGATGAGGGTGAATATTTCTTAAAGCAAAAGAAGTTTTTGAACTAGTTTCTTTAGCCTCAAAGTCTAAAGCATATCCTTGATAAACCCCATTATAATCAGTAGTACTAGGAGTTTGGTAATAGGCTTCTTTTATCACCGCCGCTTGGCGTGACGGATAATCAACCTTCACGATTTGAATCGGCACCGGTTTCTTGTATACTACCGCTTTTTTATTGTCCCGATAATACTGATTGGTGAGATTTATCTCATATTCTAAATTTTGGCCTCGATTTTTAAAAGAGGTTGTTTTTTTAGGATGGTTTTTTTTAATTCCTCCTGGATATACTATCATATAATCACCACTATTAGTAATCTTTGATTACCAACTCTATTATAAAAAAATCCGACTTTAATAGCAAACAAAACAACATTTGTCGCTTAAGAATTATAAATAAGTGTGATATGATTAAGAAAAGTATTAATAATGAGGTGAAGTCATGGATAAATTAAATTTTGATAGAGAAAAGATTTATGATTTAGAATTTTCGCTTGATTTTAAAGGCTATGCTCC
Source organism: uncultured Erysipelotrichaceae bacterium (assembly GCA_964449005.1). Taxonomy (GTDB): domain Bacteria; phylum Bacillota_I; class Bacilli_A; order Erysipelotrichales; family Erysipelotrichaceae; genus CAYUXU01. The sequence continues at coordinate 1,559 of CAYUXU010000142.1, forward strand.
CCAAGAAGTAGATAGTGTTTTAGATAAAATCATTAATGATTATACGATATTCTTAAATCAAGTAGAAAAACTTGAAACTGATATCACTGAGTTAAACTTAAAACTAGCTCAAAAGGAAGCTTTAATTATTGAGCTTGAAAGTAAGTTAAAAGTTTTAAGTGAACTACCAGCGGAGCAAAATATTAATCAAGTTGATCTTATGAAAAGAATTGCGCGTTTAGAAGCTTTAGTTTATAATCAAGGTGAATGACACCGGGGCAACTGCTAGTAATAGAGGAAAGTCCATGCTCGCACTACCTGCGATGGTAGTAGTGTTTATGCAAGATGAAAAAATAAATCTTGGCAGGTAACTGACGGCTGATTTAATTCTAAGGTCAATTGACTATGAAAGCGATCTGTAAAAGTGCCATAGAGACGATTCTTTAAGAAATTAAAGGTGTGGAACGTGGTAAACCCCATAAGCGAGAAACCCAAATATGGTAGGGGAACTTGGCGGGATGAAATGAAGTCCCAAAAAGACATAGCGATATGTAGATAAATAGTTGCCACTTTTTATAAAGTACAGAACATGGCTTACAAGGTGTCATTTAAGTTTCAGTCAATAAATTTCTTATTGACTTTTTTCTTGTTAAAAATTGCTCTTTTCAAAAGAGATTTCTAATCTTCTTGTCATTGATTGGTATTT
>CAYUXU010000143.1:0-2235 GCA_964449005.1 uncultured Erysipelotrichaceae bacterium
AAACAATGGAAACTACTTTTTGTCTTTACATCTTTATTAGTATTAGTAAATTTAAGTAGTTTAAGTGTGCCACTGACAGGAACTTATAATAAAGGAACGATGATTATTTTTTATGAAGTAACCATTATCCTCAGTAGTCTTTTAGCGATGATCTTACCTTTTATCGTTTTATCTTATTTAAATGATGCTTCACAATTAGATTTTTTTAGTAATGCTCCACTTAAAAGTAATGAAGTTTTTAATACTAGTTTAGTTTCAGGATTAATCATCTTAATTATTGTTTATATTTTAGGTTTTCTTTCAAATCTATTTATTTCAGTGAGTTTTCTCGATTATTCCCACTACCATATAATGACTTTTATAACTGGATTAATTATTATTATCTTTCTCTACTTTGTAACTAGTACCAGTTTTCTTTTAACAACTACTGCCTTAGATGCTTCTATTATAGTTTTTGTCAGTTTCTTCTTATTAGTGTTGGGATATTTTATCTTCGAACTTATTAGTAATCATATTACTAATCGAGTTTTCTTTGATAATTACGAAATTATTTCCTATTTGTCGATTCTCTTTGGAGCAACTAGATTAACTAGTTTTGCTATAGAATATTTAGAACAAGGTCACTTTGATTTCTTACCTTTTATTATTTTAACTGCTTATTATTTAATAATTTCTGGAGGCTTATATTTCAGCAATCGATTATTGTTAAAAAATAGAAAAAACGAAAATGTCACTACTGTTTTAAATAATACTAAAATTTATCAGAATATTATTTTTGTGACAATCTTATTAACTCAAATTATGTCAACAATACCACTGGTTAGTACCAGGTTTTTCTTCCTGATGTATTATGTGACTGCTTTATTCCCATTTTTATTAAGCACGCTCTTATATGCTGCTTTCATGGTCTTTTCAGAACGTTCTTTTAAAGAATTTAAAAAACATTTAAAATATTATGGACTAATTGGGATAATCACTCACATTATTTTATTAATCATCTATGGAATATTTTAAGGAGGAAGCATGTATCAACTTAATCCCACTGTAAAAATACCGATTTATGAACAAGTGAAAAATATGATTATTTTATATATTACACAAGGCGTTTACACTCCTCATGAAATTTTACCTTCAATTCGAGAATTGGCTAGTCAACTAGCCATAAATCCAAATACTGTTTCCAAAGCTTATAAAGATTTGGAACAAGAAGGTTATATTTATTCAATTATTGGGAAAGGATCTTTTGTCAGTGAAGCTTCTGAAATTATTAGTTTAGAAAAAACTAAAGCTTTAAAGAAGTTTCAAAAAAGTGTTGAACGTTGTCAAAAAAGTAATATTAGTTCCCAAGATTTAATCAAGTTAATTAAGGAGACCTATCATGATTAAAATAGAAAATCTCAATAAAAGCTTTAAAGATAATCATGTCTTAATCGACCTCTCATTAGAAATAAAACCAGGTTTAGTCTATGGACTAATTGGTCCTAATGGAGCGGGTAAATCAACCTTAATGCGTTGTCTCGCCAATATCTACCAAATCGATAGTGGCTATTTAAGTGTTGATGAGATTCCCTTATCAAAGGTTACAACTACTAATCAAAAAATCTTTTATGTTTCTGATCAACCTTTCTTTTTAAAAAGTGCCACTTTAAAAGAAATGAGAAAGTTCTATCAAATCTTTTATCCAAATTTTGATGATTCCTTTTATTATTATTTACTGACTAAGTTTGAATTAGATGAAGAAACTTTACTTAATACTTACTCAAAAGGAATGAAACGCCAAGCCGCTATTATCTTAGGCTTAGCGACACGTCCCAATTACTTATTACTGGATGAAGCTTTTGATGGCTTAGATCCTTATAAAAGGATTATCTTAAAGCAGATTTTAATTGATGAAATATCAAAAAGAAATTGTAGTGTTGTGATTGCTTCACATAACTTAAGAGAGATTGACGATATCGCTGATCACTTATCTATTATTCATCAAGGTAAGATTGCCTTAAATGATTCAATTACGGATTTACAAGCTGATTATCATAAGTTCCAAGTTGCTTTTAGTCACGAAGTTAGCCCTGACACTTTAAAAAGCCTTGAACCACTTCATATTAGCCAACATGGGAAAGTCTTTACTTTAATTACTTATGGTGATAAAGAACCCATCTTAGAGTATTTAAAGACTTTAGAACCATTATTTATTGAGGAATTACTTTTATCTTTAGAAGAACTATTTATTTATTA
>CAYUXU010000144.1:0-2232 GCA_964449005.1 uncultured Erysipelotrichaceae bacterium
CTGATATTCATTTTAATACGGTCAATCAACAAGTATTAATTGAAATGCGGGGTCTTAAAGGCTTAATTCCTTATCGACCGAGTTTTGAAGTTAAACCACTTTTAGAATATTTAAAATATCGAGCTGATTTGGACTTAACAAATTTGAATGCTCCAAAAACTGGTTCATTTTCTTATAATTATCGTGGTAAAGAATATTTTTTTCGTCTAGCAGTGATTGCAACTTTTCAAAGTGAACATATATTTTTAAGAAATTTAAATATTAGTTATTTAAATGGAGTATTATCGAAAGATCAAAGCCAAAATGAAACATTTTTAAGAATAACTAAACTTGAAACTGGTCTCGTGATCTTTAGTGGACCGACTGGAAGCGGTAAAACAACTACTCTTTACAACATTATTAATCAAATGGAAAAGCGCAAAGTTTATACAATTGAAGATCCAATTGAAATTTACTTTGAGAAATTCATTCAAATTCAAGTCAACGAAGCCCAAAAACTCAGCTATGCGGCCGCGATTAAACAGGTTTTAAGACATGATCCAGATGTCATTGTGATAGGGGAGATTAGAGATGAAGTTGAAGCAAAAATGGCCGTTAGAGCTGCTTTAACTGGCCACTTGGTCTTAGCAACACTTCATGCTAGTAATTGCGCTGAAGTAATCCCGCGCTTATTAGATTTAAATGTTTTGAAGTATGATTTGTTAGCGACGATAAAATATATCATTAATCAACGTCTTATCACATTACCCACTTTAAGGTATCCGAAATATGAAATTATCGATGAAACAACTATTAAAAATCGAACTATTTAAGAGAACTGACTATTTTCTTTTAAAAAAGGTGGCTTTGCTCTTTCAAAGTGGTTTTAGCATCCAACAAATTAGTCAAATCTTAAATCTTGACAATGTCGCACAAGATCAAAATATTTTGGATTTGTTTGAGAAATATCCAGTTATTACGAAACATTTGAGTTTAAAAGATAGTTGTGAGTTTATTTACTCTTACCAAAGCTTTCTTAAAGAAATTAAAACGGTAATTATTAAGGCTTTAGCTTATCCTATAGTTTTATTGGTGTCCTCAAATTTGATTCTAATATTTTTTAAAAATTATTTCATCCCTGAACTTAGTCGTGGTTTGACTTTAATTAGTTTTAAAATAAATAGTTATATCTTTCTTATCAACGCTATTATTGGCTTTGAGTCAGCAATTCTAATCTTATTTTTTATATTTTTACTTATTATTAGAAAACCAATCTTTTTGAATTTAACTTATGAATTTTTATATTCTAATAATTACTTTAAAACCTTTCTTGAATATTATTCTTTGAGATTTTTAATTATTTTTAAAAAATTACTGGATCTTGGCTTAACTACCCAAGAAATTCTAATCTTAATGAGTAAATTAAAAGATGAAAAATTAGTCTCATATTTAGCTTTTCACTTTAAAACGGCTTTAGAAACTGGAATTGACTTTATCTCGGCTATTTTAAAACTCAAGGTAAACCATGCTTTAAAAGAAGTTTTATTAATTGCTTTTTATAGTCCTAATAAATTAGAAATTTTAGAAGATTATAGTCATATTTTAAAAGAAACTTTTCTTATTAACTTAAAGAAACTGACCACAAAATTACAATATTTTAGCTATTTGGTAGTAGCTTTAGTAATTATGCTCTTGACTCAAATTACTTTACTACCGCTAGAATCTATTAATCAACTATAGGAGGAAAAATGCGCAAAGGTTTTACTTTATTAGAAATGGTAGTTGTTTTATTAATTGGGGCTATTATCTTATTAGTTACGATTCCCAATATTAAAAAAACGATTGAAATTGCTCAAAAACGTGGCTGTGAAAGTCAATTAAAATTAGTTGATGCTGCGATAGTTGAATATTTGTTGCTTTATGATGAACTACCAATTGATTTAGAAGATTTAATTGCGGAAGAACTTCTTAGCGAGAAACAAATGGCTTGTCAAAGTGGTGAAAGGATTATTATTAATGATGGAAGGGCGGAACTTGAATAAAGGATTTACCTTAATCGAAAGTTTGTTAGTTTTGCTTGTTATGTCACTGGTTATTTATTCGAGTTTTTCTTTTAAAAATGGCGTATTAGAAAAGTATCAAGCAAAACTTATTTTATTAAAACTAACTAGTCAACAATATCAAGCTTTTTTGAACAAAGAAAAAGTTTGTGATAATGAATATTTTGTCAATTTTAAGCCATGTTTTAATGGG
>CAYUXU010000145.1:0-2226 GCA_964449005.1 uncultured Erysipelotrichaceae bacterium
ATTATTGTATCATATCAAACGGTGTTTGCATTAATCAGCTTAATATGTTAATTTTTATTTATTAGAATGTCATTAATAATGAGGTTTGCCTTATTAAAAAAACCAACGTTACTTTTGAAACAGGACTAAATCAAAGAAATAAATTTATTTCTAATGATTACCTTAAAGGTTCCAAAGTCCTTAAAACAATCCAATTAGAGTTGCTTAATTGTCAACGCTTTTCATTAAGTGTAGCTTTTATTTCTCCAGGTGGCTTAACTATGTTAGCGAACGAGCTTTTATTTTTACAAGAAAAGGGGATTTCGGGTAAGATACTGACTTCTTCATATCAACTATTTAATGACCCTAAAACCTTTGAAAAACTAATCTCTTATCCGAATCTAGAAGTAAAAGTTTATTCACTAGAAGATCATCACACGAAAGGTTATATTTTTGGGATGGATGGTTATAAATCAGTAATTATTGGAAGTTCTAATTTGACCCAAAGTGCTTTGGCTAAAAATCGGGAATGGAATTTAAGAATTGATTCAATAACTGATCAAGAAACGGTTGATAATGTCATCTTGGAATTTACCGAAATGTGGCATAAGGCGACGGAGATTACGTCGGAATGGATTGAAGAATATAGAATAATTTATCAAAAAGGTCACCAAGCATTAAGACAAATTGGATACCCTCTTCATAGAAAACCTGAAATCATTGTTCCAAATAAGATGCAAGAAAAAGCCTTACGTAATTTAAAAAAATTACGCGAAGCAAATATTAATAAGGCATTATTAATTTCAGCTACAGGAACAGGTAAAACTTACCTAGCAGCTTTTGATGTTAAAAAAGTTGAGCCAAAGCGGGTCTTATTTTTGATTCATCGTGAACAAATTGCGAAAGCTGCCCAAAATGTTTTTCGAATGATAATTCCAGATAAGAGATCCGCACTTTTAACAGGAACTTCAAAGCCAAATCACGAAGAAATTATATTTGCGACAATTCAATCTATGTCATTAGATAAAAATCTCTATACTTTTACTAGAGATTACTTTGATTACATTATTTATGATGAAGCTCATCATAGTGGAGCCAGAACTTATCAAAAAGTTATGGATTATTTTAAACCAGAATTTACTTTAGGGATGACAGCAACTCCTGAACGAACTGATAATTTTGATATCTTTGCCTCATTTGAGCATAATATCGCTTATGAGATTCGGCTAAAAGAAGCGTTAGAAGAAGACATGTTAGTTCCTTTTCATTATTTTGGAGTAACTGATGTTTCAATAGAAGGTAAAGAAATAACTGATCAAACTGATATTTCGCAGCTCATAAGCAAAAATCGGGTTGAATTAATCGTTGAAAAGGCTAAATATTATGGATATTCCGGCTCTAAGTTGATAGGTTTAATTTTCTGTAGTCGAGTTGACGAAGCCAGAGAACTGGCAAGATTGCTCCATCATTATGGAATAAAGGCGCTAGCCTTGGATGGTACTAATTCTCAATATGAACGGGAAGTTGCTATTGATCGTTTAGTAGACCCTGATGGTGATTTAGATTATATTGTTTCAGTTGATATTTTTAATGAAGGAATCGACATTCCTGAAATTAATCAAGTAATCATGTTACGGCCAACTCAGTCAGCTATTATCTTTACTCAACAATTAGGACGCGGTCTACGGAAATTTTCTAGGAAATCATATCTTGTAGTAATTGATTTTATTGCAAATTATAAAAATAATTTTTTAATACCAATTGCATTGTCCGGTGATCGCAGTTTTAGTGAAAACAACTTAAGAAAAGTCGTTATGGAAGGGAGTAGTTTACTACCAGGCGCTTCTACAATAAATTTTGATAAAATCTCGCGTGAAAGAATTTATGAATCATTAAGTAGGAAAACTTTTACTCAATTACAGTATTTGAAGAAAGAATATGATTATTTGAGAAAACGATTAGGGAAAATACCTCGTTTAGTAGACTATTTAATTTACGAGTCACTAGAACCACAAGTTTTTCTTATTAATCGAAGTTATAACAATTATCTTAAATTTCTTAACAAGGTAGAAAAAGGTTTTATTAATCCATTATCTGAAGTTGAAAATAATATTCTTTCTTTTATTTCAGTTGAGTTTTCAAGTGGAAAACGATTAATCGAACTTGAAATTATTGAAAAATTAATTGATAGTGAGTTTGTTTTAAAAAATCAATTTAATAAATATAATGATAAAATCATAGCATCAG
>CAYUXU010000146.1:0-2206 GCA_964449005.1 uncultured Erysipelotrichaceae bacterium
AAGTTTCAATGAGTTGAGCTTCTATTAAATTTCCGCGAACCGTCATTAAAGGTTCGTGGGGAAAAACCGGAGTTCCTTCCGGAACCGCAAAGACATCTAAATTTAATTTTAGATTTCTCAAGTAATCAAGAAAATCATCATCGAATTGATTTAATGATTTTAAATAGGCAAGATGTTCCTCAGTAAATTTAAAATTTAAAACATAATCAATAAATTTATGGAGACCATTAAAAACTAAATAACCGCCCTTATCAGGTAAGTTTCTGATAAAAACATCAAAATAGGCAATCTCGTTTTGTTTGCCTTGTTTGAAATAAGAATAAGCCATAGTTAGCTCATAAAAGTCGGTCATAATTGGTGCATCATGTTTTTCCATTTAATTTTCTCCTTTAATATTGATTCCGGCTTGACTTAATAAATTAATTGCCATCTCATGATATAAATCAGCGTTATGATGTGGCAAATCAAAAGTCGCTGTTGCTTGATTGATGACAGTAATTAATTGATTAATATTATTTTGATTAAAATAGGTTTTTAAAGTTAAGGCTAATTGTAAGACACAAATATCAGTACAACAGCCAACAATAATTATTTCTTGATACTTATTGTCTAAATATGGTTGAAACTCAGTTGTGAAAAAACCATTTGTTGAGTTTTTCTCAATAAGATGCATTTTCTCTTGATAAGGCATTAGCTCCGGAACTAATTTAGACTCAACACTTCCTTTTAAGCAATGGACCGGAAATGTTTCGAATTCAATCGCATCTATTTCATGAGCATCAATAAAAGCAATAATTGGATGAGAATTATTTAAAGCTTTTTCAATCTCAGCAATTACATGAGGGATAATTTTACTAATCTTGGGATCTGATAAGGGGCCTTGATTAATAAAGCCATTTATCACATCAACCACGATTAAGAGTTTTTCTGGCATTTTAATTTACCTCGCTTTCATAATTAGTATATAATGATTTTTAGTGATTGTATAGTAAAGCGAGAGGTGTAAGCCATGGATTTCATCCACCAAATAAAAACAGAGAAGTTTCAAGATAATCAAATTGTTTTCAGATTTGGTGAAACTATTAGTGCTAGATCAGCGGTAACTAGATTGATTTTAGCCTTAATGTTAGTTGATCGTAGTAGAAATTATCCAACCAAACAACTTTTGAATTATCAAATTGATATGTTGTATGGAACCAGCTTGCAAGCTAATGCTTTCAACATTGGTTATCTCCATGTTGTAGAACTGTCTTTTAAGTTTTTAAAAGATAGTTTAGTAAAAGTTGCAAACTATCAAAAAGCGCTTAATTTTATGGCTGATTTACTTTATGAGCCAGCTTTTACAACGGCCTCGTTTCAAGAAGTTAAAGATCAAGTTTCAGAGATGTTATTAAGACAAACCGATAATCCTAACCAGTTTAATTTAGTTGAAAGCTTAAAAACAGCGGGTGAAAATTATCCTTTAGGTATAAATAATTTGGGCAGTCAAGAGTTGATTACTTCAATTACTTTAGATGATGTTGAAATAGCTTATCAAAAATTAATTTCTGAGAATCGTTTTGATATTTTATTACTTGGTGAAATTCCCGATTTAATCAGACATGAGGCAGAAAAGCTTTTTACCTTTCCCAAGTTTGCCTTACCGCAATCTTATTATAATTTTAATAGTAACGAAGCGAAATTAATAACTTTAAATCGCGATGTAAAACAAACCTACTTAACTTTAATTTATAATACAGATATTTCCCGTGATAGTGAGCGTTATTTTGATTTATTAGTGGCAAATGCCATTTTTGGTCAATTCTCAACTTCTCTTTTATTTCAAGAGGTTAGAGAAAAAAGAAGTCTCTGTTACGCAATTCGTTCCATCGTCTTAGCAAATGACGGTGTTATTTTGGTTAATGCTGGAATTAAGCAAGATGCAGCCGAATTAGTAATTGATTTAATTGCGGATATTTTAAAACAAATAACTGAACAACGTTATCCAGAACCCTTACTTGAAGTAAGTAAAAAAATGTTGATTAATCAATTACTAGCAGGGGAAGATCGGAGTTTAGCTTTAATTAATCGCCATTATCTTAGCTTGTTGACTAATCGTTTTGAAACTTTAGATATTATGATTGAAAAAATAAAACAAGTTAGTTTTCAGGATGTTAGTTTTGTTACTGAAAATCTGATTTTAAATACAACTGTGGTTTTAAAGGAG
>CAYUXU010000147.1:0-2194 GCA_964449005.1 uncultured Erysipelotrichaceae bacterium
GCTTTAAGAAAAACAAATTGGCGTTATTTGGTTTGATTTTTGTGGTAGTAGTGGTTTTATTTGCGATTTTTGCTCCAATCTTATCGCGCTACTCTTATGAAACCCAAAATCTCCAAAATCGTAACGCTTTACCTAGTACTGAGCACTGGTTTGGGACAGATAAATTAGGAAGAGACCTTTATATTAGAGTAATGTATGGCGCACGAATTTCTCTTTCAATTGGTTTTGCCTCAGCCTTAATAAATTTAGTAATTGGAATTATTTATGGAGGAGTAGCCGGTTATGTTGGCGGTAGGGTTGATATGCTGATGATGCGCACCGTTGACATTATTTATTCGGTCCCAGGCCTGCTTTATGTGATTTTAATTTTAATGGTCTTTGGCAACAACATTACTAGTATGTTAATTGCTATCTCAATTACTTCCTGGGTTAATATGGCGCGTCAAGTTAGAACCCAAGTTATGGCTTTGAAAGAAACTGAATTTGCGATGGCAGCCAAAGTAATTGGAGCTAGTCATCTTCGGATTTTATTAAAACATTTAGTAATTAATGCGATGGGACCAATTATTGTTAGTTTAACAATGATGGTACCACAAGCCATCTTTACTGAATCATTCTTGAGTTTCTTAGGAATTGGTATTTCACAACCACAATCGAGCTGGGGAGTCTTAGCTAGTGAAGCTCGTGGTTTAATTCATACTTATCCTTTACAGATTATTTGGCCAATTGCGGCCATGAGCCTAACCATCTTATCATTAAATTTTATTGGGGATGGTTTAGGAGAAGCCTTAGAACCTGGTAAAAAAGGAGGTCTCTCTTAATGAGTTTATTAGAGATTAAAAAACTTTCCACCGAATTTTTAACCGAGCAAGGCTCAGTTTTAGCGGTTCGTGACGTTTCCTTAAATTTAAAACAAGGTGAAGTTTTAGGAATAGTTGGCGAATCGGGTTCCGGCAAGTCACAAACCATGTATTCCTTAATGGGTTTATTGGCGGAAAATGGTCATATTTCGGAAGGGACGTTTATTTTTGATGGAGCTGATATTTCCTTAGAAAATTATCCTTCTAAGAAAGAATACGAAAAAGCTCGTCGCGAAATTAGAGGCAATACTATGTCGATGATTTTCCAAGATCCGATGACTTTTCTTAATCCAATTTTAACGATTGAGACCCAGCTGATTGAACCTTTAATTAATCATAAAAATATTTCAAAAGCGGAAGCTAAAAAAGTCGCTTTAGAATTAATGGAGAAAGTCGGTATCCCATCACCAGAGAAGCGGATTAAACAATATCCCTTTGAATTCTCAGGTGGGATGCGTCAAAGAATAATTATTGCGATTGCCTTAGCTTGTAATCCAAAGTTAATTATCGCTGATGAGCCAACAACAGCTCTTGATGTAACCATTCAAGCTCAAGTCTTAGAATTAATTGATAACTTAAGACATGAGACGGGTGCGGCAATTATTATGATTACTCATGACTTAGGGGTTGTCGCAAAACTTTGTGACCGAGTCGCCATTATGTATGGTGGTAAAATTGTTGAAATTGGAACGGATCATGATATCTTCTATCGCGCTAAGCATCCTTATACCCAAGGTTTACTGAATTGTATTGCGAATCCTGATGAAGATAATCAAAAAGAGCTCCAACCAATTCCTGGCTCGCCACCCGACTTATTAAGACCACCCCAAGGCTGTCCCTTTGTTGATCGCTGTGATAAAGCGATGCGAATTTGTAAGATGGCAATGCCTGATACGACTGAATTTAGTGAAACTCACCAAACTCGTTGTTGGCTCTACCATGAAATGGCGGTGAAAAAATGACCGAAACACCGATTCTCAAAGTTAAAAATTTAAGAACTCATTTCGATGTTACTAAAGGGATATTTTCAAAAAAACAAATTGTTAAAGCAGTCGATGATGTTAGTTTTGAAATTATGCCAAATGAAACTTATGGCTTAGTTGGTGAATCTGGTTGTGGTAAAACCACTTTAGGTAGAACTATTGTGAAATTATATCAACCAACTTCTGGGAGTATTGAGTTTGATGGTAAAGATATTGTTAAGCTCAAAGGCAAAGCCTTAAAAGAATTTCATAAAGATGTCCAAATGATTTTCCAAGATCCGTATGCTTCATTAAATCCCAGAATGACAGTCGGTGAGATTATTAAAGAACCGATGATAATTCATAAGATTT
>CAYUXU010000148.1:0-2144 GCA_964449005.1 uncultured Erysipelotrichaceae bacterium
CGCGATCTAATAAGATTGCGACAATAACGACCGCTAACCCAGATACTAAACCCCGACCAACTTGAATTCGATTGACACTGTAAAGAACTTCTAAACCTAAACCAGCCACTCCAATCATTGAAGTAGTTACGACCATCGCCATCGCCATCATTAAAGTTTGGTTAACTCCCGCCATAATCGTTGGAAAAGCCTGAGGGATTTGAACCTTAATTAAGCTTTGTAGTCGTGTCGATCCAAAGGCTTTTGCCGCTTCGACAACTTCTTTATCAACCTGCCTAATCCCAAGATTAGTTAAACGAATAATTGGGACAATCGCATAAATTACTGTTGCAATAACACCTGGTACTTTACCCAGTCCAAACAGTAACACTGCGGGAATTAAATAAATAAATATCGGCATCGTCTGCATTCCATCTAAAATCGGTCGGACGATTTTATTAGCATTATCACTAGATGCGATTAAAATACCTAATGGAAAACCGAGAATTAATGAAACCACTACTGAGGCAATAACCACGCTTAATGTAGTTAAAGTTAAATCCCATAGGCCAACCATCCCAATAAAATAAACCATCGTTCCATATATAATAGCAGTTGTAATTTTCTTGGTTTCACGATAGCCCACCAAACTAGCTCCTAAAACATAAATCCACCAAGGAATTAGCGCAATTAACCAATCAACAAAATTCAGAATTTTATTTAAACCATTACGAACTGATACTAAAACTGGATCAGCTACTTGAGCAAACTTGCGAAAACCTTGATCAATTATGTCAGTATTAATATCTAAGGTAAAAGGAAAACGATAGAAAATATTTTTTTCAGCTTCGACTATTTCTTCATCTAAAGTTGCATAAATTTTCAGCCACGCTTCTGGATTAACCATAGTTTGAATTAATTCAGCGTTTTCTTTAATAAACCATTTAGCCGTTTCATCAAACTCAGTATCATGTTCTTGCATATAAGCTAAAGCTTCTGAAGTCAAAGCACTTGAAGAACGATATTTATAAAGAAATTCACTAAACTCAGGAAAATCTTCATCAATTCCCAATCTTCCAGCGATTTGGACTTTAACCGAAGGGAATTCAACTTCACCAGCTTGGTATTTGTCCGCTTGAAAAGGGTAATCCTCTAATAAGACTAAATCAATTAACCCTGTTATCCAAGTTGGTTCCCAATAATAACCAACAATTGCTTCACCACGTTCATAAGCACTCGCGAAAGCAGTCGTTAAAGCTGCATCAGAACCAGGACTAAAATAAGTAAAATCCTTGTCTAAACCATTATATTTATATTTGTTATAAACAATCTTATCGACTTCCCAACCGGGAATCGCCCCGTAAATTCGCCCTTTACCAGGATTTTCTGGATCAGCAAAAACTTCAGGATATTTCTTTAAATCTTGCACCGTTTTTAAATCAGGAGCCATTGGGTCAATGCCACGACTGGCATCACCATAAATTACATAAGCTGGAACATATAAGCCCTGCTTATTATCATCAAAATTAACTCCAAAATCTAATAATAATCCAGCTTCAACATCTTGATGATATGTTGGTAAAGTATCGCTCCAAGCCTCAATTAAAAGGTCCATTTCACCTTTCTTTAAAGCTTCAAACGTCACTACCGCTGATGCTGGAACTTCTTCCCAAGTTAAATCATAACCATGAGTGGCAATGTAGCCAACCACCGCATTATGAACTCTAATTGAGTCCCAACCTACATCCGCTAACTTCAAATGAGTTTTATCTTGAGCAAAAGTAGGTATTGTAAGTTGAGTTATACCAAGAAAAAATATAAAAAAGTTTAAAAATCTTTTTTTCATGTAAACCTCCAATTATACTTTTTAAAAAACAATAGTGTAATTATACAAAAAATATTGATTGTTTTCAAGTCAAGTCAAGAATTAAAAGAAAGAAATTAGAGGTCTTTTTATTTAAAATTATTCAGTAATAATCTTTCTAATGACATAGGAAGCGCATAAGATTCCTGCGCTACTAGGTACGAAAATACTACTTGGTAAAATCTTGGTCTCAGCAGTATCAACTTGCTTAATAATTGGTAATTCTTTAGAAAAAACTACCGGTATTTTAAGTGAAACTTGCTCATTTCTTAATCTGTTCCTTAAAGCTTTCGCGAAAGGA
>CAYUXU010000149.1:0-2057 GCA_964449005.1 uncultured Erysipelotrichaceae bacterium
ACTACCGCCAGAAACTTCTTATTAATTTTAAACCACTTATTTAACTTAACAATAATTGGTCTTACGATTAAAGCAATTAATGCACCAAGAAAAAATGGAAAAATATAACCAATCGTATATTTAATTAAAAAATAGACAATGGCTACAACTAAACCAAAATATGCACTATCAATTAAAAACTTTCGTTTCCGTTCTGTCGTCACTTTATCACCTCTTTAATCATACTATGATTTAGGGTTGATTTAAAGAAAAAGTACTCGATTTGAGTACTTTACAAGGCTTTTTCAATTAATTCAATTACTTCATCACTTGTGCTACAAGCTAGTGCAGCTTCCGCTAACTTTTTCATCTCAGACTGCTTGAGACTACGAATCATCTTTCGTGCTTCTAAGATACTAGAAGCTGACATTGAAAACTCATCTAATCCTAGTCCTAATAAAACGGGAGCAGCCATTGCATCACCAGCTAATTCACCACACATGCCACACCATTTTCCTTCTTTATGAGCTCCATCAATGGTAAGTTTAATTAATCTTAAAATTGAAGGATTTAATGGTTGGTATAAGTAAGAAACTTTTTCTGACATTCGGTCAGCGGCCATCGAGTATTGAACTAAGTCATTCGTCCCGATTGAGAAGAAGTCAGCCTCTTTTGCGAATTGATCAGCTAAGATTGCTGCAGCAGGAATTTCAACCATCATTCCGACTTCGACATTATCAGCAACTTCAATTCCTTCTTTAATTAAGTCAGCTCGCACCTCATTATAAATCGCTTTCGCTTGACGGAATTCATCAATAGTCGCAATCATTGGGAACATAATTCTTAAAGTTCCATAAACACTAGCTCGAAGTAAGGCTCTTAGTTGCGTAATAAAGATATCTGTTTGATCTAAACAAAGCCGAATGGCGCGATATCCTAAAAATGGGTTCATTTCTTCTGGCATTGATAAATAAGGTAAGTTCTTGTCACCACCAATATCTAAAGTCCGAACTACGACTGGTTTTGGATTAACAGCCTCTAAGACCGTTTTATAGGCCTCGTATTGGACCTCTTCACTTGGTAGCTCATTTCTATCCATGTATAAGAATTCAGTCCGATATAAGCCGATTCCATCAGCACCATTTTCCAGAACTCCAACTAAATCTTCTGGAGTACCAATATTAGCGGCAATTTCAACTTCAACATCATCTAAAGTAACACTCTTTAAGTTTACTAATTCTTTTAAACTAGCACGGTAAGTTTGATATTCTACGACTTTCTCATTATATTTAGCTTTTTCATCAGCATCAGGATTAATAATAACCAAACCATTAACTGCGTCTAAAACAATTTCATCGCCATGTTTAGCAGCACTTAATAGGCCAGGTGTTCCAACTACTGCGGGAATTTCTAAACTCCGAGCCATAATAGCTGAGTGACTAGTTCTTCCACCAATCTCAGTCGCAAATCCTTTAGTAAATTTCCGATTAAGTTGAGCAGTATCACTAGGTGTTAAATCTTCCGCTACGATGACAACATCTTCATTGATTAAAGATAAATCAGGAATATTGACTTTTAAGATATGAGCCATTAAACGATAAGTAACATCTTTAATATCAGCCGCTCTTTCTTTAAAGTAATCATCATCCATCCCTTCAAAAATAGCTATAAAATTATTAGCGATTTCATTAACAGCATATTCAGCATTAACGCCCGCTTCAATATTAGCTTTAATTTGGCCAATAAATTCTGGATCAGCTAGAACCATTAAATGAGCATCAAAAATAGCTAAGTCCTCATCACTTAGCCTTCCTACTGCTTTAGATTGAATCATTTTTATATCTGCTTCTGTTTGCTTTAGGGCTAGTTCTAATTTCTCTAGTTCTTCACTAGCTAAAGCTGCTTTTTTCTCAATATTTAAGAGGGGTCTTTCTAGTTTATAAACCTTACTGACAGCATAGCCAGCCGAGGCGGCAATTCCTTTTAACATATTATTTACTCCTTTATCTACAACAAGTAAATAATACCACTTTTTACTGATGGAGGCAATTTAAAAATTTAAACATCGCCAGCTTTTT
>CAYUXU010000150.1:0-2051 GCA_964449005.1 uncultured Erysipelotrichaceae bacterium
TCATGGTCTTGAAGACTATTATGTTGGTTTAAAATATAACTTACCAGCTTTTTGTCCGGTTGATGAAAAAGGCTTAATGACAATTGAAGCCGGAGAATTTTTAGTTGGACAATTTGTTGAAGATGCCAATAAAACGATTACTTTAAAACTAGAAGAACTAGGTAATTTACTTTCTTTAGAGTTTATTACTCACAGTTATCCTTATGATGACCGGATGAAAACACCGGTAATTTACCGGGCGACGGTTCAATGGTTTGCCTCTATTGATAAAATTCGTGAGGAATTATTGACAGAAGTTCAAAAGGTATCTTGGAAAAATGAATGGGGAGAAGCACGCCTTTATAGCATGATTAAAGATCGTGGTGATTGGTGTATTTCACGACAAAGACTATGGGGTTTACCAATCCCAATTATTTATACCGAAGCTGATACGCCAATTATTGATAAGCGAGTCTTTGACCATATCGCTAATTTATTTTTAAAACATGGTAGTAATATTTGGTTTGAAAAAGAGGCAATTGATTTATTACCAGAAGGCTATTTAAATCCGGAAAGTCCTAATAACTTATATCGCAAAGAAACTGATATTTTAGATGTGTGGTTTGATTCTGGTAGTAGCCATAATATTTTAAATAAAAGGGGTTTACCTTACCCTTCAGATTTATACTTTGAAGGTCCTGACCAATACCGGGGATGGTTTAATTCATCATTAATTGTTGGAGTAGCCACGAGAAAGCAAGCTCCCTATAAATCAGTTTTATCTCATGGTTATGTCTTAGATAATAAAGGTTATAAGATGAGTAAATCGCAAGGTAATGTCGTAGATCCAGTTAAAGTAATTAATAACTTTGGAGCAGATATTTTCCGTTTATGGGCGGCCAATATTGACTTCAAACAAGATATTCGAATTGGTGATGATATCTTAAAACAAGTCTCAGAACATTATCGAAAAATTCGTAACACCTTCCGTTTTATGTTAGGAAATTTGAATCCAGCTGATTTTAATCCAAAAACTGATAAACTAGCTTATGATAAATTAGAAGCAGTTGACCAGCACTTACTAGTAATGTTAGAAGATTTAAACAAGAAAGTACTAAAAGCTTATGATAATTATGACTTTCTGACGGTAAGTAGTAGTTTAATGATTTTTATGTCAAAAGAGTTAAGTGCCTATTATTTGGATTTTACCAAAGATATTTTATACATTGAAAAACAAGCTTCATTAAGGAGACGTCAAGTTCAATCAGTCTTACATGAAGCGCTTGATATCTTAGTAAAACTATGGGCGCCAATCCTCGTCTTTACTAGTGAAGAAGTTTATAGCTACTTAGAAAATGATGCCATCACAATTCATACTTTAGAGTTTAATGAGGCAAAAGATTATAAAAACAGTAGTGAGTTAAAAAATAACTTCAAACGACTTTTTGAAATCCGTGATCAAGTCTTTAAAATGATGGAATTAGCTCGTGATAATAAAATTATTGGAAAACCTTTGGAAGCTAAAGTTTCTTTAACGGTTTCGAAAGAAGATACTGAAATTTTAGAAAAATATTTAAATACTAGTTTGGCGCAATGGCTTACTGTTAGTCAAGTCGAAGTTTTCAATGAAATAGAAAACCACGAAGAGATTAAAGTTGGAGTTGAAAAAGCACCAGGGACAACTTGTCCGCGTTGCTGGAATGTGACTTTAAATCCTAATCAAGATGGATTATGTCCACGTTGTCAAAAAGTATTAGAGGTGAGTTAATGGCGGAAATTGTTGTAGCTGGTGGTTGTTTTTGGGGTGTTGCCGAATACTACCGTCGTTTAAAAGGGGTTAATCAAGTAACGGTGGGGTATGCTCAAGGTTGGCTCAAAGATCCTACTTATCAAGCGGTCTGCCAAGGTGATAGTGGTCACGTGGAAGCCGTACGGGTAAATTATGATCCAGCCACCTTATCATTAAATAACATCTTGGAACATTTATTTCGGATGATTGATCCAACTAGTTTAAATAAACAAGGTAATGATGTTGGAACTCAATATCGAACAGGAGTTTATTATAAAACTGC
>CAYUXU010000151.1:0-1988 GCA_964449005.1 uncultured Erysipelotrichaceae bacterium
GTATCATTAACTCCAGTTTTAATATTTGGCATAGAATTAAGAAAAGATAAATTTTGAATACTTATTGTAAATGTATCATTATTTGTAATAAGTGGTGGTTGAAATGGAATGGTAATATGTGCATCATTTGAAATACCAATAAATTTTGGCTGATCAACATTATAGGTGATAGCTTTATAGATCTTATCTAGTATCTCGCTCATAATTTAGGGATGTAGTAGCCTTTTTAATAAAATCAAAATATTTTTTCTTATATAATACTTCACTTATAGGTGTTACATATTGCAAACGTTTTGTATACCAGTGATCTGGAACAAATTTAATCTTCATCCGGTATTCTAAAATTTGGCTGTTGTACTGTAATTATTTGATCGTCTAAACGATATCTTCCTTTTTCTACTGATAAATTATTATTACAAATCAACATTTTATATTTATTCTCTGGTCTTTTCATGATTGAAATAAGTTCTCTTATATCTGCATTAGTAAAATCTCCATCAAAAACATCTTCGAATGCTGCTTTTAATTCTAATACGGAACACATAGCAGATAGACACCAAATTTTACATTGATTTCTATATCTTGGTGCTAATTCTTTTAATGCTTGTAATGAAATATAAATAGATGCATTAAATCTTGATCCATTTACTAAATATTCAGTAATTACATTTAAATTATTCTTTTTTTGATCATTTAATACATCATCAAAAATTACTAGATTTACTAATTTTGGATTTAATATTAATCGAGGTGGTGGTATACCTTTCGCAGTATCAATTGGATATGCTATTACTGTTTCATCATCAATTAATTTATCATATTTTCCTTGGTCTAATGTTGCTCTAGGTGCTAAGATAGTAAGAATGTCAAATCTGTTATCAGGGCTATTAAGTAAATCAACGATAAATGATGTTTTACCTGATTTAGTGGGTCCTACTATTAAAACGTTTGCTTTATAATCATTATAAAGTGGTATGATTTCTCTTTTCTCATGATCCGCTAATAAATTATCATGTGAGGATCTATTCAATCGTCCTGCTGTAACTTCTTTTAAATTTAAAGACATTTTATTTCTATTAAAAAAATGTACTCAGCTAAGATCAAAGATATTAACGGACAACTTGTCTTAGAGTTGAAGAGAAATGGTAAAATTCAAACATTACCTATAGATGAAGAACGAGCAGAACTAATACTTGAGTCAGGTTTTAGTGCAATAGAAGATCCAAGATTTTATAAAACATATGCACCTAAGAGTGATATAGATGAATTATTAGATACTTATTTAAAAAATGAAGAGAGAAGTGATATTAAAGCAAAATTATTTGATAACGTTATTACTAAAATTAAAGATGAAACTCTTGAACGACCTGCTAAAGCTATTGCTAAATCAATTAAAGATGAAACACTTGATGATAAAACACTTGAACGAACAGCTAAAGCTATTGTTAAATCATTTAAAGAATTAGGGGTTGATCCTAATACAACAACTTTACAAAAACTTGTTACAATTCCAGATTCAGACCCTAAAACAAATAGTAAACTTGAAACACTTACACTTGCAATTGATGGATTGATTACTAAATTAAATGAAGTTAATATTCCTGCTAATTCAAATGATGCAGTGATTAAGTTATTAAAAAAGTTGGATAACACAGATAAATTAGTTAAAGCAATTGCAGAAGTTAATGAAAGTATAAGAGGTCTTCCTATTGCGGAAGCAGTTGAAAAAGGGAATGAAAAGGTTTTAGATAAAATAGTTGAATTAATTGAAAAGATTGAAATTCCAATTGATTACACAACAACATTAGATGAAATTAAAACAAGTCTTACAGGATTAGTTGATCATGCAGAGACTCAATCTCAGGTAGAAAATAATGCTTTAAAACAAGAGTTTGAAGCTTTAAAACAAGATTACTTAAACATTAAGACTCAAAAAGACTTAGAAAGTCAGAGATTGTTAAATGTAGCACATCAAAATAATATGGAAA
>CAYUXU010000152.1:0-1971 GCA_964449005.1 uncultured Erysipelotrichaceae bacterium
CTTGGTGCACCATCTTAGCTTAAAGAAAACACTGTTATTTTATGACAGTGTTTTTAATTCTACTTTTGGTTTAGTTGTTTCAACTAAAAGTTTCTTGTATCCATGTGATCTTGTTCGTATAATTTATTTAAAGGAAGGGCAGAGTAATGTTAAAAATGGGCGAGATTATAGCACAAAAAAGAAAAGAAATGGGTTTAACTCAAGTTGAACTAGCTGAAAAAATGTATGTTACTGATAAAGCAGTATCAAAGTGGGAAAGAAATTTAGCAAATCCTGATATTCAATCCATTAATAAACTAGCAGAAATTTTAAATATATCTGTTAATGAATTATTAATGGCACCTAAAGCGCAAAAGAATAAAGAAATTGAAGCGATAGTTCAATTAATTTTTAAGGCTGTTGCTTTAGCTATGGGAATTGCGTTGTTAGTTTTATCTATTTTAAATGAAATTGATTTAAAAATGGGTTTTAGCTTAACCGGTATTGCGATAATATCATTAAGTATTTATCTTTTAAATAAAGACAAAGAAGATTGATTAAACTCTAATGGTGATCTTACTACCAAAAGGTGATTTCTTAACAATAATTTGTGAGTTAATTTGTTGCCTTAATTCAGCTACATGCGAAATGATTCCTACTAAGCGATCAGCTTTTGAAGATGTGCGTAATGCCGTAATAGCTTGTTCTAAAGTATGGTTATCTAAAGAGCCGAATCCTTCATCAATTAATAAGAAATCTAATTGAATACCTCCTAATTGATTGCTAATTACATCACTTAAGCCCAGCGCTAAAGCTAAAGACGCATAAAATGTCTCCCCACCAGATAAGGATCTTACTGATCTTGATTCACCAGTGTGAGCATCATATACTACTATATCTAATCCGACATTGCGCGATCTACCGTCAATTTTATCTTCATCTAATTCGACTTTTCTAAAATAATACTGACCTTGGCTAAGTTCTTTTAATCTTAAATTAGCAAAACTAATTACGTCATCATAAAGTAATGCCAAAATATAAGATTCAAATGATAAATAGCCGGTCTTTTTATTACCACCAGCATAATTTGCTAATTCTAAAAGATCTTTTGTGCTAGCTTTTCTATTTAGAAGTTCTTTAATCTTTTCAGAAATGACATCACTAACTACTTTAAATTGTTTTAAATCAGCACTAATATCAAAAAGTTTTGATTTGAATTGTTCAGTCTCTAGTTCTAATGATGCTAAGTCTAAATTTTCAATCTCATTAACTTTAACTGATTGTAATTTGGTTTGAATATCTTTAATCTTACTTTCAGTAACTAATAATTTATTTTGATAATCATTTACTTGTTTTTGAAAGTCAGTTAAAAGTTTTGAATCTAATAAATTATTTCTAAAATTACTATTTAATTTATTTTCTTTCAAATATTTCGCTAATTCATTTTTCTGTTCACCAATTAGTTTCAAATATGATTTTTCTTCATTTGTATAAAGAGCAATAGATTTTTCCGTACTCTCTTTATTTCTTAAAATTACGGCTAAAGTGTCTTTTAAAGTTTGATAATTCTTTTCAATATTTTCAATTTCATAACTTAATTCATCAACTTTTGTTTGAACTTTTAATTCATCTTGTTCTTTTAATTTTAAATCAATACTTGCTTTTCTTTGAGTTTGTTCGATGATTTGACCATTAATAGTTGCAATCGTCTCTTTATAAATATCAATATTTCTCACAAGGTTATTTTTTTTCTCAAGCAATTGAGGCTTGCTTTTTAATAATTGTTCAATCTTTGAAATATTTTCTTTTAATTCCTTGTGAGATTTTTTAAAATCTAATGATGTTAAATCCTCCTCTAAAATATTTTCTTTCAAGAGCAACTCAGAATTAGAAATATCTCTTTTAATTTTGTAAAGTTCATCATTGATTTTTTGATAGTCACTTTGCGCCTGTTTGACAGCTTCAAATGAGATATTTTCATCTACAATTGTT
>CAYUXU010000153.1:0-1958 GCA_964449005.1 uncultured Erysipelotrichaceae bacterium
ACCTAAAGGTTTTCCAACGGCAGTTACTCACCCGCGCCCCCGTTATCTACTAGGACTTAAACATAATGGAACAGATATATAAACAATATTATTCAAGACTCTTCTCTTTCATAAACTCAAAAGTTCATAATCAAGAAGATGCAAAAGACATTCTCTCTGAGGTATTTATGAAAACATATAAAAACATGGATACGCTTGATTCAGCTGAAAAATTAACATCGTGGATATTTACTATTACTAGAAATGCTATTATTGATTTTTACAGAAAAAACAATAAAAATCAACATAATATAGAATTTGATGAAGAGCATATCTTTGAAGAAAAAGAGCAATTATCAGCAATAAATGAGATTTCAAACTGCATAGAACCAATAATCAATTCACTTACACCTAAATACGCTAAAGCCTTGTATCTGTCTGAGATAAAAGAGCTAAAACAAAAAGAGATAGCCGATAAATTAGATATTAGCTCAAGCAATATAAAAAATATAATTTTTAGAGGCAAGAAGCAGATTAAAGAAAAATTACTTCAATGTTGTAATTACGAGTATGATAAATTTGGAAATATAATAGACTATGATGTGAAAGATAAAAACTGTAATTTTTGCTAAATTTTGATAAAAATGAAACCTTTTTAAAAAAATTTCGTTTATGTTACTAGAGAATCAAATCTCGAAATATTTTTAAAGGAAAGTTATGAATACTTTTACACAAGAACAAAAAAAAGATGCAATAGCTCAAAACTATGCGAGAATTGCATCAAGCGATGATAGTTGCGGTTGCACTACTAGTGGTTGTTGCAATAGTGATGGAGCCTCGTTAAACTTGGGATACTCAGAGGAGCAACTTAACTCCATACCTAAAGAGGCAGATAAAGGTTTGGGATGTGGAAATCCAACAGCTATAGCTTTATTAAAAAAAGGTGAAGTAGTTTTAGACTTAGGAAGCGGTGCCGGACTTGATTGTTTTTTAGCTTCAAAAGAAGTTGGAGAAAATGGAAAAGTAATCGGAGTAGATATGACAAGAGAGATGTTAGCAAAAGCACGAAGCAACAAAGATAAAAACGGTTATGATAATGTTGATTTTAGATTGGGAGAGATAGAGAATCTACCCATTGCAGACGATAGTGTAGATGTAATCATTTCAAACTGTGTTATAAATCTATCTTTAGACAAACAAAGAGTTTTGGACGAAGCTTTTAGGGTTCTAAAAACTGGTGGTAGGTTAGCTATATCCGATATAGTATTAACAAAACAGATCCCATCACACATGATAACACTAGATAGCTATGGAGCTTGTATCGCTGGTGCTAGTTTTATAAATGATTTAGAGTTACTTCTAAAAAACTCAGGCTTTAAAAACATAAATATCATATCTAAAACTGAAAGTAAAAAGTTTTTAAAAGATTGGTCTGAGAATATTGAAGACTATATAGTTTCGGCAAATATTGAGGCAGTAAAATAGATAACAAATCATTGGAGAGAAATAGTTAACCCTGCGGGCGCAACTATTTCTCAACTCAACCGTTAAACATCAAAGAAGGTAAAGGATAAGATGCAATGAATAAAAATATAAACCAAAAAGATATTTTTGATAAATATGTAATTAAATTAAAAATCATGGGAATGATATTATTTGCATTGCTAACATTCAACGGTATCGTTTTTAGTTATTTATTTGACAATGCAAATCAATTCGCAAAATTATCTAATGAATATTCTGTAAAATGTTTAAAAGAAACAAATCCAGAAGTTAAATTAAAATACCAAGAATATTTATCATATCTTAAAAACACTCTTGAAGATATGGTTCAAATTCCTATCAGTATCATTGGTTGGTTTACACTATTTGCCTTAGTTCCATTTATACTTGGATTATATTATTTTTACAAAGTTGTAAGACTGTAGAGTGTTTAACAAATACTAGGAGAGAAATATGAAGCCAAAGCGCGGCTTCAT
>CAYUXU010000154.1:0-1928 GCA_964449005.1 uncultured Erysipelotrichaceae bacterium
GGGTTAGTAACAGCATTTAAAATATTATCTAATAATCACTATATCTAATCATTTAGTAAATATATTATTGCCTTTTTCGTTTAAAAATGTTAAAATTAAGTATGAAAAGTACATATGTATCAATTAAGCAAGCAGCTAAAATACTCGGCGTTTCTAAGTCTACTTTGAGAAGATGGGATAAAGAGGAAAAACTAACGACAATTAGAACTGAAGGAGGTCATCGTCGTTATGATATTTCTACTTTGCGTCCTGAATCAACTCATAAATTTAATCCGCTTGAAGTTCGCAAAACTATCGCTTATGCCAGAGTATCAAGTCATGATCAAAAAGCTGATTTAGTAAGACAACAACAAGTATTAGAACTTTTTTGTGCAAAGAACGATTGGACATATGAGATTATATCTGACCTTGGTTCCGGTATGAACTATCACAAAAAAGGATTAACTAAATTACTTAACTTAATTTTAAGTGGAAATATTGGACGGTTAGTGTTAACACATAAAGACCGACTTCTTCGTTTTGGAGCAGAACTTATTTTTTCAATCTGCGAGATAAAAAATGTTGAAGTACTACTTATTAATAAGGGAGATGAAATTAGTTTTGAAGAAGAACTAGCAAGTGATGTTCTCGAAATAATTACTGTCTTCTCGGCAAGACTATATGGAGCAAGAAACAAAAAGAATAAAAAACTAATTGAAGGATTAACGAATGCGGTAAACGAGGTAGACGATGATCCTGGCTCACAAGATTAAACTTGAACCAAACAACAAACAAACAACGTATTTTAAAAAGGCGTCTGGCGTTGCCCGTTTTGCGTATAACTGGGGGCTAGCATACTACCAACAAAAACGCAAAGAGGATTCAAACTATAAATTCAATGAGATGGAACTCCGAAAAGCATTAAACTCAATCAAACATGAAACTTTCCCGTGGATGGACGAAGTAAGTAAATGTGCACCGCAACTTGCAATAAAAGTTAATCTTAATAATGCCTTTCGTAATTTTTTCAAGAAAAACGGAAAATATCCAAAATTTCATAAAAAGGGAATTCATGACTCTTTTGCGCTTTCTAACGATCAATTCGTCATTGTAAGTAATAAAATCCGCATTCCAAAACTCGGTTGGGTTAAGATGGCTGAATCATTACGGTTTGATGGAAAGATAGTCGGAGCCAACATAAGTGGACGTGCTGGTTATTGGTTTGTTGCCATTCAAGTCGAAATGGCAGAGCAAGAAATAGCGCGAAATGATAATGATGTCATCGGTGTTGATTTAGGCGTAGAAACATTAGTGACACTTTCAAATAGTGAAAAGTATCAAGGCGCGAAAGCAACAAGCAAATATGAAAGAAAATTAAGGAGGTACAACCAAAGATTAGCAAAATGTAAGGGCAGTAAGAAAGACGAAGTAAAGTCGAACAATTATCGCAAGAACCAAGCGAAATTAAATAAGATTTATTATCGAGCCTTTAATTCTCGAAACGATCTTAATCATCAGTTAACAACCATGATAGTTAAAACATACAAAACAATCGGTATTGAAGATTTGAAAGTTGTAAATATGTTAAGCGATAATAAGTTTGCTAAACATATAGCGGATCGTTCCTTTTATGAATTTAGGAGGCAATTAGAGTACAAAGCAAAACGATATGGAGCAACTATTATCATCGCAGACACCTATTTTGCATCAAGTAAAATATGTTCCTCTTGTGGACATAAAAAAGAAACGCTTCCATTAAATGAACGAACATATGTTTGTTCGTGCGGACTTGAGCTTGATCGTGATATCAATGCCGCGATTAACTTAAAAAAATACGCACTGAAAAGAATATAAGAAAACTGCCGTGAGTTACACGGTGGCAGCCTGTGGAGAGTTCTCGCAATAGCTCCTCGATGAATCAGGAATTGAACGGCAGATTTAATTAGAAA
>CAYUXU010000155.1:0-1917 GCA_964449005.1 uncultured Erysipelotrichaceae bacterium
AATGTTGCTTTAGATATTAGTGATGATTTAAGCGATTCCTTTACGAGTCGCTTTAAAGAGTTTTTTAGTAGAGGTTTTAAATAGGAGGATATATGTCACAATTAGGATATGATCAAGTCGCAAAAATAAAGGTTTTTGGAATCGGAGGAGCTGGTTGTAACGCCGTTAATCGGATGGTTCTAGCTGAAGTTGGTGGTGCCGAATTTTACGTGGTTAATACCGATCAACAAGTTTTAAATAATTCCATTGCTCCTAATAAAGTAATTATCGGAGAAAATACTACGAAAGGGCTCGGAGCGGGTGCTAATCCTGCTGTTGGCCGGAAAGCTGCTGAAGAAAGTGAAGCCGAAATCAGAAGAGTTTTAGAAGATACTGATATGGTCTTTATTGCTGCCGGGCTTGGTGGTGGAACTGGAACTGGAGCCGCACCATTTTTTGCGCGAATCGCAAAAGAAAATGGCGCCTTAGTTGTCGGAATTGTGACAAAACCTTTCGCATTCGAAGGTAAAAAAAGAGTTGATCAAGCCAATGCCGGTTTAGAAGAATTATCCGCCTTTGTAGATTCTTTAATTATAGTTTCCAATAATCAATTGTTAGAGGTGATTGGTAGTATCCCAATGCGTGATGCTTTTAAAGAAGCTGACAATATTTTAAGACAAGGTGTTCAAACGATAACTGATCTAATTGCGGTACCAGCTATGATTAATCTTGATTTCGCAGATGTCAAGGCCGTCATGGAAGGTCAGGGTACAGCGTTAATTGGAATTGGGATGGCCGAAGGTGAAAACCACGCGATTATCGCAGCGGAGAAAGCTATTTCATCACCCTTATTAGAAACGAGAATTGATGGAGCTAAAAACGCTATCGTTAATGTAACTGGTGGCTCAAGCGTTTCTATTTTAGATGCCAGTAATGCTGTAGAATTTGTTCGTGAAAAAGCCGGGTCGGGAATTGACATTATATTTGGAGTTGCGATTAATGAAGATTTAGGGGAATCAATTATTGTGACAGTAATTGCGACTGGTTTTGATTTACCAACTGAAAGAACTGAATCTACCGTTGAAATTAATTCAGAACCAAAGATTATTCCGGAACTGGAAAGCGAAGAAGAAATTCCTTCTTTTATTCCAAATTTCTTTAAACAAAGATAAGGCTAAAGTAGCAGTTTCTAAAAAATAGAAACTGCTTTTTATTTGTTAGTTGCTTTTGAAAAAAACCTGAATTTATAGTATAATAACAACGCTATGAAAAAATTAAGGAGGATGAAATGGCAAATTGTTTAGTTGCTCAATCAGGAGGTCCAACCTCAGTCATTAACGCAACTTTAGCGGGTGTCGTTAAGGCTAACCAACTCAATCCAATTTATGAAACTGTCTATGGCGGGTTACATGGAATTGAAGGTATTTTAGAGGAAAAACTGGTTGATTTAACTCATATGAGTGAAAGAGATAATCTCGTATTAAGACAAACTCCAGCTAGTGCTTTAGGTAGTTGTCGTTATAAACTTAAGAAAGAAAATATTGCTGATTATCAAAGATTGTTTGAAGTTTTAGATAAATACAACATTGAAACAATGTTTTATATCGGTGGTAATGATTCAATGGATACAGTAGCATCACTAAGTGAATATGCTAAAGAGCATGGGATTACCAAGCATCGTTTCGTTGGCTGTCCGAAAACAGTTGACAATGATTTAATGGTTACTGACCATTGTCCAGGTTTTGGTAGTGCGGCCAAATTTATTTCAACAACAACTTTACAGACTTGGTTAGATGTTAATGTCTATACTCGTCAAGAAGTGTTTGTTTTAGAAACTATGGGGCGTGATGCTGGTTGGCTAGCTGCTTCAGCTTGTTTAAGTGGTGTCGTTGATTTAGTAGTGTTACCAGAAGAAGTATTTGATGAGGAACTATTTTT
>CAYUXU010000156.1:0-1912 GCA_964449005.1 uncultured Erysipelotrichaceae bacterium
CCATTTCAAGGGCTTTCTTGCTTTTTCAATAAACTTTTGGATACTATTCCCACTCAATCGTTCCAGGTGGTTTACTTGTAATGTCATAAACGACCCGATTAATTTCAGGAATATTAGTAATTATCCTATCAACAATCTTGTTCAATACTTTATACGGAATTTCAGCAATTTCTGCTTTCATGCCGTCACTGCTATTTACCGCTCTTATCGCAATCAAATGCTTATAAGTTCTTTCTCCACCTGTAACACCGACTGAAGATATTGAAGGCAAGACAGTAAAAAATTGCCATATTGAATCAATCAATCCTTCTTCTTTTAAAACTTGATGTAATATTGCATCACTTTCTTGGACTAATCTAATTTTCTCTAAAGTAATATCTCCAATAATGCGAACCGCTAAACCAGGTCCCGGGAATGGTTGACGATTAATTAATTCATCACTTAGTCCTAAAGCCTTACCAAGTTGTCTTACTTCATCTTTAAACAACATCTTTAATGGCTCTAAAAGTTTAAATCCCAATTCTTTTGGTAAACCACCAACATTATGGTGTGATTTAACCATCTTACTAGTAGTAACACCGGACTCAATCACATCTGAATAAATCGTTCCCTGAGCTAGCCACTTAGCGTCACTAACTTGTTGCGCTTCTTTAGAAAAGACTTCAATAAAGGTACTACCAATAATTTTGCGCTTTTTCTCAGGGTCACTAACTTCTTTTAATTTGTTTAAAAATAAATTACGAGCATCAACAAACTTTAAATTAAGTTGGTACTTATTTAGAAAAACTTCACGAACTTCTGCTGCTTCATTTTTTCGCATTAAGCCATGATCAACAAAAATACAATGTAGTTTATCTCCAAGAGCCTTTTGTAGTAGTAACGCTACAACACTAGAGTCTACTCCACCTGACAAGCCACAAATAACTTGTTCATCTTTAACAATTGATTTGATTTCAGATACTTGCCGTGCTATAAAATTATCAATAGTAAAGTCTGGAGTTATCTGACATATTTCAAAAAGAAAATTTTTAAAAATTTGAAGATTAGCTTGATTAACTAAAACTTCGGGATGAAATTGAACACCATAAATCGGTAAATTTTGATGCTTAATCATCGCATACGGCGTCTTAGTAGTGCTAGCTAAGTTTTCATAATTTAAAGGCAGCTCCTTTAAGTAGTCTTGATGTTCCATCCACACTAAAATTTTTTCAGACAAATCCTTTGTTAATAAACTTTCTTGAGTTATTTTTAAAGTAGTTTCACCAATTTCTTTTTCAGGCATTCTTGTTACTAAGCCTTGGTTTAAAAAAGCAATCAACTGGACACCATAACATACCCCTAAAATTGGTTTATTTAATTGAAATAATTTTTGACTAACTAAATAAGCATCTTCCTCAAAGACTGTTTTTGGACTACCCGATAAAATTATTCCTTTAATATTAGAATCTTTTAAAACATCCAGGCTAACTTGGTAGTCATAAATTTCAGCATAGACATTTAAAGCCCGAATTCTTTTGACAATTAATTGACTATAAGATGATCCAAAATCTAAAACCGCAATTTTAGCGAACATTATAATTAGGTGCCTCCTGAACATTTTGGACATCATGAGGATGTGATTCATGTAAGCCAGCATTAGTTATTTTAATAAAATGGGCATTATCTTTTAATTTGCGAATATTCTTACAGCCACAATAACCCATGCCAGAGCGTAAGCCACCCATCATTTGATATAAGACATGATCAATACTACCACGATATGGTATCGTGGCTTCGATTCCTTCTGGCACTAATTTATTTAAATCAGATTGCCCGCCTTGGAAATAGCGATCACTAGAACCACGTTGCATCGCTGATAACGAACCCATTCCTTCATAGGATTTCACTTTAACACCATCAATCTCAAAAACTT
>CAYUXU010000157.1:0-1886 GCA_964449005.1 uncultured Erysipelotrichaceae bacterium
AACGAACCCATTCCTTCATAGGATTTCACTTTAACACCATCAATCTCAAAAACTTTACCTGGACTTTCTTCACTACCCGCTAACAAACCACCCAGCATCACAACATCAGCACCAGCTGCTATAGCTTTTACGATATCACCAGATAGTTTAATTCCACCATCAGCGATGATTCCAATTTTATAAGTTCGGGCAACTTGCCAAACATCATTAATCGCTGTAAGTTGTGGGACACCAACTCCACTTACTACTCGTGTCGTACAAATTGATCCTGGTCCGACACCAACTTTAATACAAGTCGCACCCGAATAAATTAAATCAATCGCTGCTTGAGCCGTCACCACATTTCCCCCGACAATATCTAAATCAGGGAATGTTTGTCGAATTTCTTTAACAGTATTCATTACTCCCAGCGAGTGACCATGAGCGCTATCAACCGCTACAATATCAACCCCGGCCGTAACTAACGCTTTAACTCGCTCTAAAGAATTGGCGCCAACGCCAACTGCCGCTCCAACGATTAAACGGCCTGCTTGGTCAACACAAGCATTTTCATATTCTTTTGGAATTGGAAACTCTTTAACTGCTTTAACCATCGCGGCTTGAGTTTCAATATCTAGATTTTTATGAATAAAACCAATGCCACCCAGTAAAGCTAACTTACGAGCCATTAATTCTTCAGTTACTGTATCCATCGCTGCCGAAGCGACTGGAATATTTAAAATTATCTTTTGCGTTAAACGAGTTTTTAAATCAACGGCTGCAGGAACTACTTTTGAAAAGGCAGGTACTAATAAAACATCATCAAACGTATATCCTTCTTTTAAAACTTTGCCATTCATATTGTCCATATTTAGGCCTCCTTTGTTTTTTATATCCTCTTTGATTGCAACAATTATAGCAAATGCCGATTTATTTGTAAAACATTCAGAAAATTTTTTTGAAAATCTCGCTAACTCTTTTTAACTTGCTTTTTATTACCTTTTCGATACAATTAAAACTATGGAGGAGAAAATGGAAAAGATTAAAATTATTATCTTTGATATTGATGGAACCTTAATTGCTAATGGTAAAAAAGAAATAGAAAGCTCAGCTTTAGAAGCTTTAAATCAAGTTAAAGCCAAAGGTTATCACATCTTGATTGCAACGGGAAGAACCTACTATTTAATTCAAGAAGATATCAAAGCACGAGT
This sequence comes from uncultured Erysipelotrichaceae bacterium, assembly GCA_964449005.1. Taxonomy (GTDB): domain Bacteria; phylum Bacillota_I; class Bacilli_A; order Erysipelotrichales; family Erysipelotrichaceae; genus CAYUXU01. The sequence goes on from CAYUXU010000157.1 coordinate 1,191, forward strand.
CAAACCTGATTACTATGTCACGATTAATGGTGGTTGTTTAACCGATGGTGAAGGTAATACGATTGAAGCTTATCGCTTCACTGAAAATGATGTCAAAGTTTTAAGAGAATACATTAATGAAAACGAATTATTGATGGGACTAAAACATGAGACGATTGTCACTGCCGTGAGAAATCACTTAGAGTTTACTGAAAAATATTTAGGTGATGATTTACGGCATCATTATATAATTGATGACAGTACTCCCCCTTATTATTCAGAAAAAGATTTACCGATGGGAGCCTTCATTTTTGCTCCACGGTACCACTTAGAAAAAATTAAAGCCTTACTACCAGATATTGACGTAGTTTATGCGGTAGGAGATACTTTAGAGGCCTTTCCAAGTGGTGTAGATAAAAGTAAGACCATTGAATCAGTCTTAAATCATTATGGCTATAGTTGGGAAAACGCCGCTGTCTTTGGTGATGCTGGTAATGACACGGCAATGTTAGAAAAAGCTGGATTAGGAATCGCAATGGGCAATGCAGAAGACTTCGTCAAGGCTCATGCCGATTATGTTACAAGTTCTGTAACCGAAGACGGAATATATAAAGCCCTAAAACATTTCAAATTTATTTAAAAAGAACTATCTTATTGATAGTTCTTTTCAGACTGTAGACAAACCCCTATGATATTTTAATTAAAAATCATACGGGT
>CAYUXU010000158.1:0-1797 GCA_964449005.1 uncultured Erysipelotrichaceae bacterium
TTTAGCGGCCCAAGCTATTTTTGAAAAGGCCAAATCTTTTATTAAAGCGGGAGTGACTTGTGCTGAAGTAGCTAATTTTTTCCAAAATGAAGCAGATCGGTTAGGCTATGGCTACGCTTGGCCCAAAACTTTTAATCCTGGCGTCAGTGCTGGTGCTAAGGCACCTAGCGGCCATATGGCAGCCTTAGATTTAAAAATTGAAAAAGGTGATTTAGTAAATGTCGACTTTGGAGTTACTATCGATGGTTATAGTTGTGATTTACAACGGATGTATTATGTCTTAGATGATCATGAAACGGCAGCACCAAGTGATATTCAAACTGCTTTCGATGATGTTAAGACAGCGATCGCTTTAGCGGCTGAAGCCTTAGTCCCTAATGTGACCGGCTTTGCGGTTGATAAAGTAGCTCGTGATTATATTTTAGAAAAAGGCTATGGTGATTGGAACGCCGCTTTAGGTCATCAATTAGGGCGAGTTGCTCATGATGGGGGACCACTTTTAGCCCCAGAGAAGCCGCGTTATAATCGACCCGAATTGATTCATACTCCTTTAAGTGAAAACTATGTCTTTACTTTAGAACCAGGAGTTATGACAAGAAGCGGGCGAATTGGAATTGAAGAAAACGTCGTAGTTAAAGCCGGTGGCGCTCAATTTTTAATTCCACCGCAAGCTGAGCTTTATTTGATTGGAAAGGATGTTTAACGATGCTGAAGTATGTATTTAAAAGAATTGTGATTGGTGTCTTAACGATGTTTCTTTTAGCTTCGATAACTTTCTTTATGATGAAAATTATTCCAGGTGATCCTTTTTCTCAAGATAATAAAGTCTTATCACCAAAAGCCTATGAGGCTTTGGAAGCGAAATATGGCTTAGACAAACCTTTGCCAGAACAATTTGTAATTTATTTAAAAAATGCGGTGCGAGGTGATTTTGGAGAATCAATCTCAAAAACTGGTCAACAAGTTTCTGACATTATTGCAAGACGAGCCAGTGCGACAGCGCAACTGGGTGGTGTGGCTTTTATTATCGCTATTACAGCGGGAATTACTTTAGGGATTGTGGCGGCCTTAACAAAAAGTCGCCTTGTCAATAACTTAATTACCGCCTTTGCGACAATTGGAGTATCGATACCAAGTTTCTTACTAGCCATCTTGATGATGATTGTTTTTGGAGTCAAACTAGGTTGGTTGCCATTAGTTGGTTTAAAATCACCCTTACATTTTGTCTTGCCAGCTATCTCTTTAGCGTTAAGTCCAATTTCGATGATTACTCGTTTGACCCGTTCTAGTTTAAAAGAAGAAATGAATAAAGATTATATTTTATTAGCCCGTTCCAAAGGGACAAAAGAATTAATGGTAGTTTTAAGACATGGTTTAAAGAATGCTTTATTACCGGTGGTTACTTATAGTGGCCCGATGTTTGCTTTTCTCGTAACTGGAAGTTTTGTAATTGAGAGTTTATTTTCAATTCCAGGGATTGGGATGGAATTTACCAGCAGTGTGATTAATCGGGATTATACCTTAATTATGGGGTTAACTTTATTTTTAGGAGCGATTGTAATTGTCATGAACTTAATTAGTGATGTCGCGGTGGCTTTAATTGATCCCCGCATTAAGTTAGAGAAGTAGAGGTTATTATGTTGATTAATGATGATTTAAAACTTAATCCAAATTTATTTGAAAAGCTACCTGAAGCTGAAAAAAATCTCGAGTTTATTGCGGTTGAAAGTAAAACCTTTATCCAAGATACTTGGGAGCGCTTTAAGAAAAATAAATTAGCGTTATTTGGTTTGATTT
>CAYUXU010000159.1:0-1787 GCA_964449005.1 uncultured Erysipelotrichaceae bacterium
CGTTTTTTTATGCTTGAAAGGAGTCATGAGATGGATAAATATTATTTACCACAACTCGAAACAAAGCGTTTAATTTTAAGACCGGTTGCTTTAGAAGATGCTGATGATATGTATCAATATGCCTCCGATGAAGAAACAACTCGTTTAGTATTATTTGATCGTCACTTAAATTTAGAAATGACTCAAGAGGTTATTAAGGAGCTCTTTTTAAAGCGACCCTTAAAAAACATCCCAACTTCGTATGCTTTAGTTTTAAAATCAACTTTAAAAATGATTGGGACTTGTGATTTCTTTCCAAGTCGCTTTGACAATTATGAGCTGGGATTTATTTTAAATAAAGCTTACTGGCGGCAAAATTATATGTATGAAGCTGCTTCAGAAATATTAAGATATGCCTTTGAGGAATTTGGAGTACGAAGAATGGAAGTGCGTCATTTGAAAGAAAACATTGCTTCCAAGGCGCTGATTGAAAAATTAGGATTTATTTTAGAAGGAATTAAAAAGGAACAAGTTATCTTAGCTGATGGGACTGTTTCTGATATTTATGATTATCGATTATTGAAGGAGGAATATAATGCGCGAATTAGCGAAAAAATATCATCCCCAAAGCGTTGAAAAGGGGAAATATCAAACTTGGTTAAAAAAAGGTCATTACCAAAATCATGATACTAGTCGAGAGCCGTTTACAATTGTGATTCCACCCCCTAATGTGACCGGAAGACTGCATTTAGGACATGCTTGGGACAATACCTTACAAGACATTTTAATCCGCTATCACCATCTTTTAAATCAAGATGTTTTATACTTGCCCGGAATGGATCACGCAGGAATTGCGACGCAAGCCCGGATTGAAGAACGCTTAAAGCTGGATGGTATCTCCCGTTATGATTTAGGAAGAGAAAAATTCTTAGACAAAGCTTGGGAGTGGAAACATGAATATGCCGGTCATATTCGCGAACAATGGGAAAAACTGGGAATTGCGGTCGATTATACAAAGGAACGTTTTACTTTAGATGAAAAACTTAATCAAGCTGTTAAAGAAGTCTTTGTTAAGCTCTATCAAGAAGGCTTGATTTATCAAGGCCAACGAATTATTAATTGGGACGTTGAAGCTAAAACTGCTTTATCAAATATTGAAGTTATTCATAAAGAAGTCAAAGGAGCTTTATATACTTTTAAATACCCAATCGTGGGTAGCGATGATTACTTAACGGTTGCGACTACCCGACCAGAAACCATGTTTGGGGATGTTTGTGTAGTGGTTAATCCGCAAGACAAACGTTATCAAAAATATATTGGTCAAACATGTATTAATCCGGCTAATCAAACTGAATTAATTATTATTGGTGATGAGTATGTTGAAATGGAATTTGGGACCGGAGCGATGAAGTGTACTCCAGCCCACGATCCGAATGACTTCGAACTGGCTTTAAAACACAATTTAGAGATGCCAATTTGTTTAAATCCGGATGGCACAATGAATGAACTGGCGGGTAATTATCAAGGCTTAAATCGCTTTAAATGTCGTGAAGCTTTAGTTAAAGATATTGAAGCAGCTGGAAATTTAATTGAGATAAAACAACATCTTCATCAAGTTGGTCACTCGGAGCGAACTGATAGTATCGTTGAACCATATTTATCAAAACAATGGTTTGTGAAAATGAAACCACTGGCGGAAGCAGTTTTAAAACAACAAAATAACCCAGACACTAAAATTAATTTTTATCCGGCCCGTTTTGAGAATATCTTTACTGGTTGGTTAAATAATATTGAAGATTGGTGTATTT
>CAYUXU010000160.1:0-1774 GCA_964449005.1 uncultured Erysipelotrichaceae bacterium
TTTATTTTCCGGTTTTAGGAATGAAAAAAGCTGATGAGTGGGAAATGGCTTTAAATTTCCCCAATTATTTTCCTGTTGATGAAAACACTATGAATTTAGCGGATTTAAGAGATTTATTTATCTTTTTATATCCAGAAGAAGCTAAAGCGAAAATGACTGAGGAAGAACTGTTAGCTTATCGTAATAAAGAAATGACAGATGGTGAGTATCATACTTTAATGTCTTCAAAACTAACCGAAGAGGATTTAGAGCGCTTGTCGGTTACCGAAAGAAAAGGTTATCTTGTTTATCAAGCAATGAAAGCACCTTCTAGTGGACGTCCTAAGCTCGTAAAAAGTGATATTACCCAAAAAGAAGTAGCTTTCTTATTGGAACATTCTTCTTTATTCCCCGGTTTTTATCATACGACTGATTGGGAACGGGTTTATCCATATAAAAGCCTCCTAAGAAGCGTTTTAGGCTCGGTGACTACTTCAAAGCAAGGTTTACCAGCAGAAAGTCTTCAGTATTATTTAGCGCTTGACTACGCCCGCAATGAGAAAGTTGGCCGTAATGGTTTAGAATTAAAATATGAAGAATTAATTAGTGGAGAACGCCTAATTCAAAATATTACTTATAATGAAGAAGGTGCTTTAAATATCGAAATCTTACAAGAAGGTTACAAGGGCAATGATTTAAGAATTAGTATTGATCGTGATCTCCAAGAACAGTTAGAAAAAATTGCGATTAACTCGCTAGAAAAACATAAAGATAACCGCTACCGTAAATATTATGATAACGTTAAATTAGTAGTTTTAGATCCGGTCAATGGCGATGTTTTAGCGTTAGTTGGAATGGTTAAAAGTAGTGATGGTAGCTACTACAATGATGGAACCCAAACTTATTATCATGCTTTTGAGACTGGTTCTTCGATTAAAGGTGTTGTTGTCTATATGGGGCTAGCTGAGAAATTAATTGCTCCTAATGAAGTAATCTCTGATGCTCCAGTTAAAGTCGCTGGAACACCACCAAAATCAAGTAGTAGAACTTTGTATAATATTTATGATATTCGAGCTATTTCTGAATCAAGTAACGTCTTTATGTTTCATATTGCGATGCGTTTGGCTGGAATTAAATATTATCCGGGAGTGGGAATTGGGATAATTGGTGATAAAGATTTTGCGACAATGCGCAATTATTTTTCAATGTTTGGCTTAGGAACCGCAACTGGAATTGACGTTATTAATGAAGCAACCGGTTTTAAAGGTTCTAATCCGGTGGCCGGGAATCTCTTAGACTTTGCGATTGGTCAATATGACACTTATAGTGCCCTGCAATTAGCCCAATATGCCGCAACCATCGCTAATGATGGCAAAAAAGTCCGGCCTCGTTTATTACTTGAAGCCTACCAAGCCGATAGTGACATTGTGGTTTATAATAATGAACCGGAAATTTTAAGTACCTTAGCGGATGATTTTGCTTTAAGTCGGATTCAACAAGGCTTTCGTCAATGTGTGACGAGTGGCCTTTGTTATGCTTTAAGAAATGCAAAAGTTCCGGTGGCCGCTAAAACTGGTACAGCCCAAAGTGTTGTCAATGTTGATGGAAAGTATTATAGTGCTCCCAATAGTACTTTAGTGGCCTACGCTCCTTATAAAAACCCTGAGATCGCAGTTTCTTGCTTAGTATCCCATGCTTGGAATGATCGAACTCAAGAAAATATTTGTGGTACATTAACTCGGGAAGTAATTGATTATTATTTTAGTCGTTAAAACTTAGTTTATTAGTAATTAAT
>CAYUXU010000161.1:0-1693 GCA_964449005.1 uncultured Erysipelotrichaceae bacterium
TTTGATGTAATTATTAGTAATCCACCATATTTTAAAGATCATATTAATACTACTGAGATAAGCTTCAAGTTATTAGCGAAACAAGAAATTAATCTAACTTTAAATAGTCTTTTAGAAAATATTAACCGTCTTTTAAAGGAGCAGGGAAGGGCATATTTAATTTATCCCTTTATTCGAAAATATGAGTTAGAAGCTAGCATCTTAAAACATAATCTTTTTCTTAAAAGCATTCAACAAGTCTTTGATTTCAAGTCAGAAAAACATCGTTTTCTCCTTGTAGAAATTACTAAAGCTAAGTTTAACACAAGATACTTGCCGGATTTGATTTTAAATCAATACCGAGGAATATGATATAATAAAGTTGCTAGTAAGGATGAAAACATGAAGTCATTTCAAAATTTTAATTTAAAAGATACAACTTTAAAATTTATTGAATTAAATAAATTTGAGGTTCCAACTCCAATTCAAAAAGTAGTAATTCCAAGTGTTTTAAAAAAACGTGATGTTATTGCGGTCTCGGAAACTGGTTCCGGCAAAACTCATGCTTTTTTAATTCCAATTCTTGATCAAATCAATCTTGAAGACCCCAAGATTCAAGTCTTGATAACTTCGCCAACTCGAGAATTAGCGTATCAAACCTTTCAGTTTGCAATGTTAGCTACTGAAGTGTTACCAGATTTAAAAATCAAATTGGTGACCGGAGGGCGCGATTTGTCTAATATTAAAGAGAATCAACCTCATATTGTGATTGGTACACCGGGGAAAATTAATGATTTATTTTTAAAACAAGAAGTTTTAAGAGTTGATACTGCTTCAATTTTAGTTGTTGATGAAGCTGATATGACTTTTGACTTAGGATTTTTAAAGGAAGTTGACGAAGTTGCTGGTAAAATGCCAAAAGATCTTCAAATTTTGGTATTTTCTGCTACGATTCCCCAAGAAGTTAGAAACTTTTTAGATAAATATCTAAATAATCCTCGATTAATTGAAATTAAATCAACTGACTTACATTCAAAATACTTAGAACATATCTTAGTGCCGGTTAAACATCATACTTATCAAAAAGCTTTATTAAATGTTTTAAAAGGAATAAATCCATTTATTTGTTTGATTTTTGCTAATAGTCGCGAGATGGCTAGTGAAACACAAAGTTATTTACTAAATAATGGAATTAAATCTCTTGAAATTCATGGAGGCTTATCGACACGAAAACGCCAACAAGCTTTAAGAGAAATCTTAAACCAAAATATAACTTATATCGTAGCGACCGATATCGCAGCCCGTGGCTTAGATATCACCGGTGTTACCCATGTCATCTCTTTAGGATTTCCTAGTGATTTAGATTTTTATTTCCATCGCAGTGGTCGCACGGGACGCAATCAACAACATGGATATTGTTATGCTTTATATAAACCGGATGAATTAAGTAGTATTAAAAAATTAATGAACCAAGGGATTAGTTTTAAACATCAAAATTATCAAGGCAATCGTTGGGTAAATTTAAAACCTTTATTTAAAAAGAAAACTTTCAAAAGTGAGTTAGATTTAGAGATTGCGAAAATAGTAAATCGGAAAAACGTCAAAGTTAAACCTGGTTATAAACGCAAACAACAAGCAGAAATAGATAAATTAAAAAGAAAGCGACGTCGCGAAATGATTCAAGCTGAGATTTCAAAACAAAAGAAAGAACGTG
>CAYUXU010000162.1:0-1683 GCA_964449005.1 uncultured Erysipelotrichaceae bacterium
AACAAGGTAATGATGTTGGAACTCAATATCGAACAGGAGTTTATTATAAAACTGCTGAAGAAAAAGCAGTGATTGAAAATTACTTTGATCAAGTTAAAGGTCACTATCATTTACCACTGGTGGTAGAAATGTTACCTTTAGATAATTTTTATAATGCTGAAGATTATCATCAAGATTATTTAGTAAAAAATCCTAGTGGCTATTGTCATATCGATTTTAGAAAAATTAAACCAGAAGAATTAAAATAGCTAAGACTTTAGCTATTTTTTTAAATTATGTATAATTAAGAAAAAAGGAGTCTTATGTTAATAACTTCACTGACAAATCAAAAAATTAAAAATTGGCAAAAATTGAAACAAAAGAAATATCGTGAGTTAGCTCAAGAATTTTTAATTGAAGGCAAACATCTCCTTGAAGCAGCGTTAGCTTTAAATATCGTGAAACACATTATAACGACAAAGGAGTATCAAGCCATCTATCAAGCTGATGTGGTTGTCAGCGAAGCAGTCTTTCAAAAATTAGCTTTGACGATGTCAGGTGCGGAAGTAATAGCAGTTTGTCGCTACTATGAAAGTGAAGTTCAAGACTTAAGCCATGTCATTATTTTAGATAATATTCAAGACCCAGGAAATGTTGGAAGTATCATCCGCAGTGCGGTTGCTTTTGGTTATGATGAAATCTTTTTTAATTTAGGTGTTGATAAATATCATCCAAAACTATTAAGAGCGGCCCAAGGCGCTAATTTCAAGATTAATATTACTAGTGGTGATGTTAATCAATATTTAAAGAAACTCACTAACCTAGATTTTGAAATATACTTAACTAAAGGAACTGCTTTAAATTCATATTTAGATATCACTATTCCAAAAAAGATTGCCTTAGTTTTCGGAAACGAAGGACAAGGGGTTAGTGAGATGATAAGTAACATAGTAGATTCCGCTATTAAAATACCAATCGTTACGGTTGAATCATTAAATGTCGCTAGTGCGGCCGCAATATTATTATCTCACTTTAAAAAAGGAGCTTAAATCATGAATGAAAAATATATTTTGGCGATTGATCAAGGTACTAGTAGTAGTCGAGCCATGATTTTTAATCAAAAGGCTGAGATTATTAGTATTGCCCAAAAAGAATTGAAAACTTATTATCCAGAGTTAGGATGGATTGAACAAGATGCTTTAGAAATTTGGGATACGACCGTGGCCGTCTTTTTCCAGTGTCTCGCTAAAGCCCAAATTAATATTAATCAAATTGCGGCAATCGGGATTACAAACCAGCGCGAAACTACGGTAGTTTGGGATAAAAAAACTGGTCAACCAGTTTATCCAGCGATAGTTTGGCAATCCCGACAAACAGCCGAGCTTTGTAAGCAAGTCGCTGATTTAGGTCATGAAACTTATATTAAAGAAACCACCGGCTTATTAATTGATCCTTATTTCTCAGCGAGTAAAATTCGTTTCATTTTAGATTATATTACTGATGGGCAAGCTCGTGCTGAAAAAGGAGAATTATTATTTGGGACGGTTGATAGTTGGCTCTTATACCAAATGACGGCTGGCAAACTCCACTATACTGATGTTACTAATGCCTCACGGACCTTATTAATGAATTTAAAGACTTTAAATTGGGATAAGAAATTATTAGATATCTGGCAGATTCCAGAAGTAATGTTACCAGAGATTA
>CAYUXU010000163.1:0-1679 GCA_964449005.1 uncultured Erysipelotrichaceae bacterium
TAGTTCCGCAAAATCGGGTGCTGGACGGCGACTTGACATAAAACGATAATTGCCACGTCCGCCTTGGCCGCCAGCCGCAATAATTACTTGTTGGCCATGATAAGTAATATCAGCAATAGTATGATTGTCACTAAGATCTTTGACGATAGTACCTAAAGGAACCTTTAAGATTAAATCTGGCCCATTAGCACCATGCATTTTCTTGGATTTACCATTTTGCCCAGAAGCAGCTTTTAAATGTTTTTGGTAACGGAAATCTAATAAAGTTGACTTGTGAGAATCACCTTGAAAAATAATGTCACCACCTTTACCGCCATCACCACCGCTAGGTCCACCTAGTGGAACATATTTCTCACGACGAAAACTGACGATACCATTACCGCCCTTTCCAGCTTTTAATTTTAAAGTGACTTTATCTATAAACATTTTAATTTCTCAATTAAAAAATCCCTAGTGGGATTTTTAAGCTTGTGGATAAACTGAAACTTGCGTTTTTCTACGACCAAGTCTCTCGAATTTTACAGTTCCTGAGACTAAAGCATATAGTGTATCATCGCCACCACGTCCCACGTTGGTTCCGGGGTGAATCTTTGTTCCGCGTTGACGGTATAAAATACTACCTGCAGTCGCATGTTGTCCATCAGATTTTTTTGAGCCAAGTCGTTTTGACTCCGAGTCACGACCGTTTTTAGTCGAACTAACACCCTTCTTTGAAGCGAAGAATTGAATATCTAAGATAAATTTCATAGTAACACCTCCTGTGATATATTAATATTTTCTGGATAAGAATTTTGAATTGTTTTTAGTTGAATCATTAATGATTTAATCAGTAACTCTACTTCAGGGTTTAAATTTATGACTTCTATGACAATTTCATTATCGAAAACGGTTAAATTTACGGCTTCATTAGTTAATTCTTCAAAGCTATTTAAAGCTCCAAACATAATAGCACTAACTCCAGCACAAATTAAGTCTTCGCCATAATTGCCTGATAAAGCATGACCCGAAACGCTAATTTTTTTTACTTCTTGATTAAAAGTAGAAATTACAACCTGAATCATTTTATTTGGCGTTAATTGCTTCAATCACCACTTTAGTGTAAGGCTGACGATGGCCTTGACGCCGGTGGGTTGAACCTGATTTTGCTTTATACTTGTAGATTCGAATCTTTTTACCCTTACCTTGTTTTTCAACTTTGCCAACCACGTTAGCACCTTTTAAATAAGGGTTCCCAACAGCTAACTTTTTATCACTAATCGCTAAGACTTGCTTAAAAGTAACTGTTTCACCAACTTCTGCTGGTAATTTTTCGATGTAAATAACATCGCCTGTGGCAACTTTAATTTGTTTACCACCAGTCTCAATAATCGCGTACATATGTACCTCCTTGTAAATTAGACTCGCCAATGATGGTGACCGAAGTACTTATAACCATCTCTTGAGCGGTTGTATTTGAGAAATACAACGCTGATATATATTAACATATCCGACTTTTTTAGTCAACTTGATTAAACTTACCTTTCAAGGAGCTTTTGATTCGATAAACCAGCGATTAATTTCATAAAATAAATGCTTTTCTTGACCATTAACTAAGATGCGATAAAGGATTCCCGCTCCACCTACCACCGAGACTGCTTTTCGAACTTCTAAGATTTTATCAACTTTAAAAAGCTGTTGGT
>CAYUXU010000164.1:0-1671 GCA_964449005.1 uncultured Erysipelotrichaceae bacterium
TATATTGTATTCTTTTCTTAATCCTATAATGAAATCGCTTACTTGTCAAGCATTTATTTCTGATATTAATAACTGGGAACGATCTTATCTTCAATAACTAGTTGTTGTACCTCTAAAACATGTGAGACATCAATTCTTTCCCCGATTAAAAACTCAAGTTCAACCCGGGTACTATCAATAACAATCACGGCAACGGTATCGTCTAAATTATCCATTACGGTAATTGAGACAGTATGAATTTTTTCCTCTTGAATCCGCAACTCATCTTTGTTCCACACCGCAACATCGATTTCATTACTTAATAATTTATCAATAATTTGATTATAGCCAAGTTTTAAATACTCAACCCGTTTATCTTGACAAATAAGTTTCGTTAAATTTTCTTGGTCAATTGAGTCGATATCAATTCCAACTCGCATTCCATCTTCAACTTCCAATTTACTTTTATCATTAAATAGCAAGACATGCGAATCTAAGTATGAACGCTCACCAAAATCTTTGACTATTTTTAGTTGTTTAAAATCAGCTAGAGCTTGATACGCGGCATAACGAGAAATAATTGCGAAATCATAACGACCACTTAAAACCATCTCAATTCTCTTTTTCGCCCCACGCATATAGGCCATATTCACTTGAATATTATGTTCATTTTCCATTTCAGAAATTATTCCGGTGGCGAGACCTTCATAGCGTCTAGAATATGGTAAAGGCATGACACCAATCAATCCTTTAATTAAAGCTTTCTCTAAAAGTAGATCGATATTCTTTTTAACTAAAAATGTTCCCAAAAATCCTTTACTAGTTAAAGTGATTGCTCCAGCTTCAATTAATGAATCCATTGAATTTTGAACTGTCCCTCTTGATACCTTAAAAATTTCAACTAATTCAGTAAAAGTCTGAATACGTTGACCAACTGGTGTAGCTATAAATATTTTAGCTAACTCGATTGTTACATAAGTATTTTTATTAAAGACAGCATTATTTTTCACAACATCACCGTCATAATCATAACATAATGAATTATGTTATTTTAAATTTTTTTCAATAATTCGCCCTTTAAATATAAAGTGCCATGGGTTGATAACTTACAAACAACATTCTCGGCTTGATCCGGTCTTAGTTGAATATTTTTAATCACAGTGTTTTGTTTTAAGACTGGCGCTCCTTTAATCTTTAAATCTTTTACAACTGTAACACTATCCCCTTCGCTTAGCTCATTGCCATTAATATCTTTAACAATTGGGACTAAAACAGTTTCACTGGTCCATTCATAAAAGCACATTGGACAAATAAATAATTCATCTTCTTGATAAGTGTAATCACTTTGACAATTAGGACATACTGGTAAACTCATAATTTTCTCCTTTGCTTATTTCGCTTTAAAATTGTAAACCGGTTTTAAAATTTCTAAGATTTCAGCCGTTTCCGTTAAGTGTTTTAAAATATCCTGAGGATCTTTATATGCCATTGGCGCTTCATCTATGGTAGCCACTGAAATACTAGTGGAATAAAGGTGACTTACTTCTTTTTGATAATCACTTAACTTGAGATTTTTCCGAGCATAATTTCGACTCATAACGCGCCCTGCACCATGAGGTGCCGAGTAGTTCCAATCCGGATTACCCTTTCCTTTAAGAATTACCGAGCCATCAGCCATATTAAATGGAATGA
>CAYUXU010000165.1:0-1654 GCA_964449005.1 uncultured Erysipelotrichaceae bacterium
TTTTTACTATTGAGTATTAATCTTAACTTACAATCACTACTTCTAAATAAAACTTCTAAAATTTTATTTTTAAGACCCTACATCAATCTTAATATTAAAGGTGTTCCCGCACTTTCAATAAACTTTTTTCGAGTTTGATAAACATAAAATATACTTCTCGTCACTATAAGTCTCTGATTGAAAAATAGATTTAACCTCAGTCAATTGACTTATTTTGCAGTTTCATGTGATTATTTACACACAAACCATGTGTTTTATGTGATATATCGAGAAGATAAACAATATTATTGTTTATAATTGGATAAGGCTCATAAAACATGATAATCTTGGTAGGAACAATTTGAGGTAATAAATGTTATTGAATTTTAAGATCAGCAACTATAGGTCTATCAAAGATATCGATGTAGATTTTTCCTTTGCCGAAAAGAAAGCTCCAAACAGGTATAAAGAATTAAGTTATCATCCATTTATTGGCAGTGATAAAGTTCGTGTTGTTCCGTGTTTAGCCCTTTATGGAGCGAACGCTTCTGGTAAAAGCAATATAATTATGGCTTTAAAAACCTTTCAAAGGATTGTAATAGAGAGTTTATCAGATGAATTCTATGAGCCAAATATTCTTCAAGATTGCACCGATGTTATTTCTTTCCAACTTTCCTTTTACCATGAAAAAAAGACTTTTACTTATACCTTAGCTTATGATTCGAAACAAATAGTTAAAGAATTGTTGGAATGCGACCATAAAAAGGTTTTTGAAATCACTAGTTCTTCCCATGACTTTAATAATTTAAATAATTTTGCTTATTTTCCAGAAAAGCTAGAAGAAATTTTTAACATTGAGGCATTAGACAAAAACAAATTGTTTAAAAAACCTTTTTTATCAATTTTAGCTAAAAACTATGCAAACCTAAATGAAGATATTACTTTAGCTCATTCAGACATCAGTGAAAAATTAGAAATTTATAGTTCCAATAATTTATCTTTTAATTTTGTTATAAATAAAATCACTGACATTAATAATAAAAAAGAAGTAATAAAAGTATTTGATTGGACAGTGGCATTACTTAAGAAATTAGATATTGGAATCACTAAAATGGAATACGATAAAAATAAATTTGCAATAGAGGACATAAATATTTACCGACTAAACTATGCTAATGAAGAAATAGAAATGCCTTTTGGTAGTGAATCATTTGGAGTTAAAAAATTAATATCTCTTTTGGCTTTGTTACTGCATATTTTAGATAACGGTTTAGTACTAGTTATTGATGAATTAGAAAACTCCATTCACCCGCTTCTTCTAACAAAAATAATTCGTTTATTTAAAGATAAGCGGTATAATAAAAACAATGCTCAACTTGTTTTCGCTACTCATAATACAGATGTGATGGATCACGAATTAATGCGTATCTCAGAAATTGGCATAATCAACAAAACCTTAAAAAACGGTACAACTATGGTAAGAGTTTCAGATTTTGAGGGAGTAAGAAATGTTACTCGTTTTCAAAAGCAATATTTAGCTGGTCAATTTACAGGAATTCCATATCCTTACATCTAAAATCATCTAAAGATTTTCACTAAAATTGGTTTTCATTTAAGACTCTTTTCTGCTAAGCTTTAGCTATGGAAAAAGTAACTGCTCTCTCATTAGGTGGCT
>CAYUXU010000166.1:0-1649 GCA_964449005.1 uncultured Erysipelotrichaceae bacterium
TGAAAAAGCTCAAGAAGTTAGAGACTCAAGCTTAAAAGTTCCACATGGCGGCGGCGGTATTGTTCATTCTGTAAGACATTATACAAAAGCTAATGGCGATGAACTTCCACCAGGAGTTAATGAAGCAGTTAGAGTTTATATAATTAAGAAAAGAAAAATTAATGAAGGCGACAAAATGGCTGGTAGACACGGCAACAAAGGTGTTATTTCTAAAATTTTACCAGTTGAAGATATGCCTTATATGGAAGATGGAACACCAATAGATATCATGCTTAACCCACTAGGGGTTCCAAGTAGAATGAACATTGGACAAGTATTAGAAGTTCATTTAGGAATGGCAGCTAAAAAATTAGGTCTTAAAGTTGCAACACCTGTTTTTGATGGATTAACTGCTGGTGATTTAGCTAAAATAATGACTGAAGCAGGAATGTCTACAGACGGAAAACAAGTGTTATATGACGGTAGAACTGGGGAACCTTTTGAAAACCGTGTAAACGTTGGAATTATGTATATGATTAAACTAAGTCACATGGTTGAAGATAAACTTCACGCAAGAAACGTTGGTCCTTATACATTAGTAACTCAACAGCCTATGGGCGGTAAAGCTCAAAAAGGTGGTCAAAGATTTGGAGAAATGGAAGTTTGGGCTTTATATGCTTATGGGGCAGCTCATACATTAAAAGAATTACTTCCGGTTAAATCAGACGATATTATTGGACGTAATAAAGTTTATAGTGCTATAACTGATGGTAAACCAATTCCTGCTTCTCATTTGCCAGAATCTTTTAGAGTTCTAACAAGAGAGCTTCAAGCATTAGGTTTACATGTTGAACTTATCGATGCAGAAACAGGAGAAAACGAAGTTAATAAATCTTTAGTGGATCATACGAGTTCATTTGGCAGAAGGAGGTTTTTCTAATGTTGAATACTGAATATAATAAAGTTTTAATTAAAAATTTAAAGTTAGATGAAGAAATAGTTTCTTATCTACATTTACATGGGATTGACACTTTAGAAGATTTAAACGGATTTTCTTTATCTCAATTAAAAAGATATGTTTTTAGAGAAGAAGATGAAAAATTCGAAAAAATCATTCCAATTTTAAGAAAATATGAATTGCCAACAGACATTGAAAATCTTTCTCTATCAAAAGAACTTACACAAAATCTTGCAATAAGAGAAATTACACAAACAATTGACTTAATTAACATGAAACGAGCAGTTTATGATGAATTAGTCAAAGACGATGAATTTTTCGCTAAAGAATTAGCTGATATTTTTACAATATATCAAGTTGAAATAGAAGATTTAGAAGTTGAAGAAGATCCAGTTATGGATATTGGTGAGTTTGTTAGACTTCAAAAAATCAAACCAAAAGTAAAAACAAGAGGATCTAAAGAATATTCACAATTAACTGTTAGACTAGCCAGTCCAGAAGAAATTAGAATGTGGAGTTATGGTGAAGTATTAAAACATGAAACTATTAACTACCGTAGTTTAAAACCAGAAAATGATGGATTATTTTGTGAAAAGATTTTCGGACCATCAAAAGACTATCAATGTCAATGTGGAAAGAAAAGAAATTTGGAAAAAGGTCAAATTTGTGACAAGTGTGGTGTGGAAATTACTGAATCTAAAGTTCGTAGAGA
>CAYUXU010000167.1:0-1616 GCA_964449005.1 uncultured Erysipelotrichaceae bacterium
TAAGGAATGAATTTTCTTATCAAGTAATTCATAGTAAGCCAGGGAAAGGTTCTGTAATTTTATGATAAAAGTAACTGTTCCGGGAAAATTATTTATAGCAGGTGAATATGCGGTTATTAATAGCGGGTACTCCGCAATTTTAATGGCTGTTAATCGTTTCCTCGACATTACAATTATTCAAAGTGATATAACAACTATTAATTCAAAGGGTTATCTTGATAATATTCAGTTAAAACGCGAGAAAAATGAACTAATCATTGATGAAACAAGTTATCTTAAAAATTATCTTTTACAAGCTTTAAGACTAAGTGAAAAATACCTTATATTAAAAGGCCATAAATTAGTTGATTATGAAATAAACGTAAAGTCTAATTTAACGTCAGAAGCAGGCGAAAAATTGGGCTTAGGATCTAGTGGTGCTGTGACGGTGGGTATTATCGAAGCAGTTTTAAAATTTTATCAAGTTCAATATGATAATTTATTATTATTTAAACTAGCTGTTTTAGCTCAAGGAGAAATATCTAAAAAAGGTTCATTTGCTGATTTAGCAGTTATTATATCTAGCGGGATTATTAGATATACAACTTTTAATAAAGATTTTGTCTTTAACTATTATCAAGAGCATGGTTTATTGGATGTTCTTGCTATAAATTGGCCATTACTAGAAATCGAAGTAATTAGGACTAGTTTTAAATTGAACTTTATTGTAGGATGGACAAAAACTCCAGCTAGCACAAGAGAATTGATTAAAAAAATAACGACTAAGAAATCATTAAAAGTTTATCAACAATTTTTAGAAGCCTCAGATCAGTTAGTTTCTAAGATTGAAACAGCTTTAATTGAAAATGATGAACCGTTATTTTATTCTATGATATCATTAAATAGAAGGCTACTTAAAAATTTAAGTGGTGGAATCGAAACTACAAAATTAAAAACACTCATTGAAATAGTTGAAAGATATGGAGTCGCAAAAGTATCAGGAGCTGGTGGGGGAGATTGTGGAATTGGTTTCATAAAAGATACGAAAAATAAAGATATTATTATAAGAAAGTGGCTTCAGGCAGATATTGTGTTTCTAGATTTAGAAATTTATGAAAAAGGAGAAAATGATGAACAAAAAAGATGAACAACTTAATCTCGCTTTAAAGCAATATCAATCCTCAAAAATGAATGATTTTGATGAGGTTAATATTATTCATCATTCCTTAGCTGCGATTGATGTTGCGAAAGTTAGTCTTAAAACATCGTTAGATAAAATAAGCTTAGAAACTCCATTCTTTATTAATGCGATGACTGGTGGTTCAGCATATACTCAAGAAATTAATGAGAAGCTTGCCGTTGTGGCAAAACAGTGCCATCTCGCCATGGCGACGGGATCCTTATCTACTTTATTAAAAGATGATAGTTCTTTTGAGACTTTTAATATTATAAGAAGAGTAAATCCGAAAGGGATCTTATTTGCCAATTTTAATCCAAATCATGGTAGCAAAGCAATTTTGAAACTTGCAAAGAAACTTAAAGCCGACGCAATTCAAATTCATCTTAATTCTGCCCAAGAAATTGTGATGAAGGAAGGTGACCGAATTTTTGAACATTGGCCAATAACAATTAATGAA
>CAYUXU010000168.1:0-1611 GCA_964449005.1 uncultured Erysipelotrichaceae bacterium
TCAAATAATATTTCACAGATGCTTTTAGGCTTAATGTTGATGACTGCTTTTTTATCAGCTTTTATGAATAACGTTGGAGCCTTAGCGATTGTAATGCCGATTGCTTTGTCAGTCGCCAAAGATAATAAAATTTCACCATCAAAGCTCTTAATGCCAATTGCCTTTGCCTCACTTTTAGGGGGGATGGTTACCGGGATTGGAACCCCACCTAATTTAATTACTTCAACTTATCGGATGCAAGCTGGCTATGAGCCTTTTCCATTTTTTGCGTTTTTACCAGTTGGGCTGAGTTTAGCGATTATTGGTATTTTATTTACGGTTGTCATCGGTTATCGGTTTATTCCTTTAAGAGAATCATCAAATTTAAAAGAACATTTTAAGTTAGAAGATTATTTATTTGAGTTGGTAGTTAATCAAAACTGTCCGAAAGATGGGATTAAGTTAAAAGATTTCTTTAATACTTTTAAAGTAAATACCAATGTGGTGCGAATTATTCGTGATAACCAACAAATTACTGCACCTGGTGGTAATGAAAAGATCTTTGAGAAAGATATTTTAATTGTACGCGCTTTATCAGATAACTTAAATGATTTAATCACCAAGACGTGTTTAGATTTAAGAGGTGCTAAAGTAGATAAACTTGCTTCAGAAAAACTGTTACGCTCAGATGATGTTGCTTTAGTTGAAGTGGTGTTGCGTGATGATTCCCCCTTAATTGGTCGGACCGCTGTTGAAACGCGCTTAAGGAATCGTTATAACGCGAATTTAATTGCGGTATCACGAAAAGGGATTTCCAGTATTGAAAGGCTAAAAATGTTTAAGTTTGAAAGTGGTGATGTCTTATTACTACAAGCTCCGAAAGCTAATTTAAATGATTTGTATCTGAAGATGCGTTGTTTACCTTTAGCGGAAAGAGGGGTCGATCTAAGTCTCGGAAGTTTTAAAAAAGAACAATCGATTACTTTAGTGGTCTTTATAAGTTCAATTTTATTGGCGACATTTAATGTTCTTCCAGTGCAAATCGCTTTTTTACTAGCAGCCTTTTTATTAGTTATCTTTCAAGTAATCTCAGCTCGAGAATTTTATGAAGCGATTGAGTGGCCGACTATTATTATGATTGGTTCTTTATTTACCCTAGGTGGTGCTTTAGAAAGCAGTGGTCTTTCCCATATTATTTCAGATTTTCTCTTTCAAATTGCCACTAACTTTAGTCCCGGGATTATGGTTGGACTAATTATGTTGCTTAGTATTATTTTAACCAATTTGATTAATAATACCGTTACTTCAATCTTAATGGCTCCAATTGTGATTGGCTTAGCTAGCACGATGGCAGTTTCACCAGATCCATTTTTAATGGCGATTGCAGTAGGGGCTTCTTCTTCTTTCTTAACTCCAATTGGTCATCAATCAAATACTTTGATTATGGGACCAGGTGGCTATAAGTTTACTGATTACTGGCGATTAGGATTACCTTTATCCTTAATTTCATTACTAATTGGGGTACCGTTAATCTTAAGATTTTGGCCTTTATAAAAAAAGAAACTTATTAAGTTTCCCAGACTGTAGACAAACCCCTATGATATTTTAATTAAAAATCATACGGGTTTTATT
>CAYUXU010000169.1:0-1596 GCA_964449005.1 uncultured Erysipelotrichaceae bacterium
TAATGCTCCAGCTTTTCCAATACGACCACCTTTTTCTAAATAATCAAGATTTTCTGGAATAAAGAGGAATCTTGATCTCTCAATATTATTTTCAATAGCCGTTACAATACTATCAAAATCAGCATTATCTAAAGCTAAGCGCGCTCCGGTTAATACCGCAAAGCCCAATTGCATTGAATTTGATTTTGAATCAATAATTTTAATCTTTCGATCAGGATATTGATCGATTAAATCAAGACTTAATAAATTAGCTGAATTAAAAGTTCCACTAAATACTGAAGAAATAAATATTCCAATAATATCATTGCCTTTTTCTAGTTCATTTATCATAGTTTTTTCTAATTCACCTAAAGAGGGTTGTGATGAGACCGGGATACCTTTTTCTGCCATTTCTTTATAAAAGTCTTCATTAGAGATTTCAGTTTCCTGATATTCATCTTGTCCAAAAATGACAAATAATGAAGCTATCTTTATATTATATTTTTCAATTAATTTTGGATCAATATATGAAGTACTATCTGTGATAATTGTAGTTGCCATTAGTTTACCTTTTCTTTCTTTTAACTAATAATAACATAAATGATTTCTAGTAAATTTATTTCAAGTCAATAAACTCTTATAAAGCATATTGTTTCTTACTAAGGGCATGATGGACTAAAGAATTGACCACCATTGAATTTGGCTTATGATACTCTTGATTAAAATAATCATAATAAGTTCCTGGTGATAAGATTCCTACCATTGTGATTAAATCTAAACCACTAGTACCAATTAAGCGATCGGCTAACATGACACAATTTGTCCCTAAGACAAAATATGTTTTAAACCGCGACTTAGAAAATTTGTATGTTTCAACTTGATAGCGCTTTGCCATAATTCCAACATAACTTTCTTGTTGACTTTTTGTTTCTAATTTCCAAGGAATCATAATCTCTTTTATTTCAGCTAATTTCTTTTCAAAGGCTAGTTGTTGGTTACTATCTAATAGAACTGTAAACTCAAACACTGTCCTCCCTTTATCAAGACAATACTCAATATATGATTCCTCTTTGATTGAAAATAAAGATCCGTCTCCAACGGTACCAAATAATCTCAGTGAGTCGACATCATAATTCCCATAAGCATAGACTTGTCCTTTGTAACTTAAATCAACATGACCCATCGCCGTAGTCCCTGATTCACTAGTATGAATAAAAACTTTTAAAACTGGTTCGCCACTTTGAGTTTCAGATTGCTTTGGCCAAAGTTGATTTTCATCAATTTCAAGTTCTTCATTGATAAACTTGTTAATTTGTCTTAAAACACGGGCTGGCACTAGCATGGTAAAGATTACTGGGACACCAATTCTAATTCTTCGTTTTAAAGTATTAGAACTATCTTTCGTCATAAACAAATGTCTCGCATCGTTAATTGAAGTAATTCCAATAAAGATGATATAAATACCAAGTCGGATCAACGTTTCTTTAATATTATCTGAACTTAAGAAGGAACCTACTCCCCAAAAGACATTAATTAGACCAATAATTAAGTATCGCAATCTTCCAGGAATTCGGTCTTTTCTTAATAAATAATAATTAAATAATGAGATGAGTCCCA
>CAYUXU010000170.1:0-1593 GCA_964449005.1 uncultured Erysipelotrichaceae bacterium
AATGTTTTTGTGAAAGAAGCTCTTGTGAATCTATTATCATAAAAAATGAAATTGGAGAATATGTTCAAGATACTAATAGAAGATTTCGTTTCTTAAAAGACGAAAATGACGTAATATACGATGGGGGAATTGTCGAAAATGATATTCTTAACTGTGAGATGAAAGTAAGAATTAAATATCGAGATAAAGAAGGTATACACGAACCTAAAAATGATTATTCTGATAAAGGTGGACATCTAGAACGAAGTTTAGCTAACGATCATCGTAGAAAAGGACATAAAGAACATCAAAAGAAAAAAAATAGAAAATATTAATAATTAATTATACTCTAGTTAATTTCCATCCATGTTTATTTCCCCATTTAGCAGCTTTATTTTCTAATTTTTCTTTTATTTTAGTAAACTTAGGATATTTCACTAATAAATTAGTAAAGTAATCTAAATTATATTTTGTATTAGAAATAAAAGGTCTATTATCATCTTTAAATTGTTTACCACATAAAAATTGACGACAAGGATAAGGTCTTTGATTATAAATTAAACAACGACAACCTTTTTTAGTCATTTTTAAAGCAGGACAAGGTTTATCCCATAAAATCATACCAGTAGGCATTTTAATTCCATGTAATTTAATTCCTTTTTTTTCTAAAAATTTTCGAGCTAAATCATACTCCTCTTGCGAGGAGTATTTTTCTATATCTTTACAACACCAACCACATCTATAACATTTAAATTTGTTCATAGGTTAGAAACCTACTATACCGTAATTATCTTCACCAGCAACTTTCTTTTCAGAGTTAGCTACGAATTTATATTTATCCCATTCTTTACCAATAATAGTTAAGACTAAAGTAGCTATTGATTGATATTGTTCAGGAAGTAATTTAATTACAGTAGCTAAATAAGTTATCACAGCTGAAATTGCTGCAACAAAACCTATTCTTAACATACTTAATAAAACTTCTTGTAAAGGTTTTGGTATAGATATTTTATAAATAAGATCTCTAATTATTTGTAATTTCATAAAACTTTACCTTTTAATAAACTTATAAAACGTATGACCCTTCATTAACTTTAAATTGGTCTGTTATTGGATTATAACTTAAATTTAGACTTTCTCCTGTTATCTCATTAGTTGTTGTTTTTTGAGCGGCAGCATTTAAATTTGTTATAGTAGCAGCAGTAACAGCTTCTTTTCCTTCAGGAGTAGCACTTGAATCAGCAGTATCTCCATTTTGAGGATCATTAAAATTATTAGAAGGTCGATCAGCGACAGCCGCATCTCCAAAAGTTGTCTTTTGCGAAAAATATTTAGTGATTTGACCTCTATCACTTGTTAAACTTGGTAATGACATATTATTCACTCTCCTTTTTTGTTAAATGTAGTAATTTAAAAAGGAATTCTGCGAATTTATATTCGCTGCTTTCCTTTATCTTATCATAATCCTTTGTCTTTTCCTGCCACTTTTCGTCTGATTCCTTTATAGCAGTCTCTATTGCTTTAGTAATATCTTCTTCTTTTTTTACTTCCCATTTATCTTTATCTTCATTAAAATTATTTTGTAAAGTTTGTATTTGTTTTTCACATTCTTCT
>CAYUXU010000171.1:0-1513 GCA_964449005.1 uncultured Erysipelotrichaceae bacterium
TTTAATGTTCCGGTTGCTGGAGTGCAAATTGGTAGAGTTGAGGGCAAATTAATTGTTAATCCGTCAAATGAAGAAATGACATTAAGTGATTTAGATTTAGTTGTTGCCGGTACAAAGTATGCGATAAACATGGTTGAAGCAGGTGCTAAAGAGGTTGCTGAGGCAGATATTTTAGAAGCTATGAACTTAGCATTTGAAGAAATTAAAGTAATTTGTGAATTCCAAGAAACTATTCAAAAAGAAGTTGGATTAGAGAAAAAAGATGTTAGTTTATTTAAAGTGGATGAGTCTCTTTATAATGAAATTAAAAGTGAAATTTCTGATAGTTTATTGAAGGCGGTTACTACTAAAGAAAAATTAAATAGACAAGACGAAGTTGATAAAGTTAAAAACAACGTCAAAGAAAAATATGAAAACAAACACTTTTTCTTAGAAGCTGATGGAGTTAAAGTTTATGATTTTGAGGTAAAAAGAGACTTTATGAGACAAGTCTCAGTTGCTCTTGATGATATTGAAAAAGAAGTTGTAAGAAATTTAATTATTGAACAAAAAGTTAGACCTGATGGCAGAAAAACAGATGAAATCAGACCATTATCAAGCAGAATCGATTTATTGCCTAGAGCACATGGAAGTTCTTTATTTACAAGAGGGCAAACTCAAGCTTTAGGAGTTACAACTTTGGGTTCTTTAAGAGAAAATCAAATTATTGATGGACTAGATCCTGAAGAAGATGAAAAAAGATTTATGTTTCACTATAACTTTCCTCAGTTTTCTGTTGGTTCGACTGGCCGTTATGGTAGTGCCGGGAGAAGAGAAATTGGTCACGGAGCTTTAGCTGAAAAAGCACTTTTACAAGTGATTCCTGATGAAGAAAACTTCCCATATTCAATTAGAGTGGTCTCAGAGGTGTTAGAGTCTAATGGTTCATCAAGTCAAGCAAGTATTTGTGCTGGAAGTTTAAGTTTAATGGCAGCTGGTGTTCCTTTAAAAGCACCTGTTGCAGGTATTGCGATGGGATTAGTAATGTCAGATAAAGGTTATACAATTTTAACAGATATTATGGGACTTGAAGATTTTTACGGAGATATGGACTTTAAAGTTGCTGGAACAAAAAAAGGTGTAACTGCAATTCAAATGGATATTAAAGTATCTGGTATTACTCAAGAAATATTTAACGAAGCTTTAATGCAAGCACAAAAAGGTCGTTTTGAAATTTTAGACCATATGTCAACAGTAATTTCAAAAAACAGAGATGAAGTTTCTAAATATGCACCTAAATTAATGATGTTTAGAATTAATCCAGAAAAAATTAAAGATGTAATCGGCTCTGGCGGTAAAACAATTAATCAAATTATTGATGAAACAAACGGCGTTAAAATAGATATTGAACAAGATGGTAGAGTATTTGTAATGCATCAAGAACAAGAATGGATTTTAAAAGCAAAAGAAATGATTGAAAATATTACTAAAGAAGTCGAACTCAATAAGATTTATGAAGCCAAAGTTATTAGAG
>CAYUXU010000172.1:0-1511 GCA_964449005.1 uncultured Erysipelotrichaceae bacterium
ATTCCCACTACAATAATTAAACCAATTAATAGTGGCATACTCACTGGTGGCTTTCTTAACAATAAGATTGCCCAAACCTCTAAACCGATTGCGACAGCCCACAGTAAGAAAGCTAAAATTCGTTGATTTGTGGCTTTCTTTTTATTCTCTGGACTAGGAACAAACTTTTTAGTAGGTTTGTGTTCACTAGATAAATCTACTTTAGTAACTTTTTTGGTAGTTTTACGTTCTGACATATTTCCTCCTTGTTAAAATCTACTTTTATTATACTAGCATCACTAGATTAGTCAATTATTTGACCAGATTAAGGCTATTTCCATTCATTTTGTATAGTTTTAAGCACTAAATCATTAATGTCGTTTAAATCAACTAACTTATTATCTTGACGATAAAGTTTAAACTCAACTTGCTGATTAGCAGCATGTTTCCCCACAGTAATCCGAATTGGTATCCCAATTAACTCGATATCTTTAAACTTGACTCCAATCCGTTCCTCACGATTGTCTAAAATCACATCGACCTTTAAGGCTTGAAGTTCTTTATAAAGTTGATTGGCAATTTCGCTTTGTAAAGCGTCCTGCTGGTTAGCAACTACAATTGCGACTTGATAAGGAGCTAAATTCATCGGAAAGATTATTCCAGCTTCATCATGATTTTGTTCGACAACGGCAGCTAAACAGCGTCCTAGGCCAAGCCCATAACTCCCCATCACAACGGGTTGCATTTGGTTTTTTTCATCCAAATAGTGTAAGTCCATACTTTCAGCGTAGTCAGTTCCTAATTTGAAAGTATTACCAATTTCGATTCCGGTTTCAAAGTGTAAGGGACGGCCACAATTAGGACATGGATCATTTTCAATTACAGTTTTAATATCAGCAATTTGACTAACATTGAAATCTCTTAAATTGACATTAATATAGTGATAATCAGTCTCATTAGCTCCGACAATAAAGTTTCTCATTACGGTGATATCATTATCAATTACCACCGGAATATCTAAGCCAATCGGTCCGGCAAACCCAATCTCAGCATTTGTTAATCGAGCTGTTGTCTCGAAGTCAGCTAGTTCAATTTCAGTTCCGGAAAATAGTTTTAAAAGCTTAGTTTCATTAACATCGCGATCACCTTTAACTAAAGCTGCGACATATTTATCATCAATTTTATAAATTAACGTCTTGACGAATTTCTCTGCGGGTAAGTTTAAACTCGCTACTAACTCTTCAATTGTTTTAATATTAATTGTCACAATTTTTTCTTTTTCCAAAAGTTCTTCATTACTAGGATTTTCACTAACAACACAAGCACTTACTTCAAGATTGCTGGCATAGTCACAGTTATCACATAAAACTAAGATATCTTCACCGATTGGACTCAATGCTTGAAATTCTTCTGACAAAAGACCACCCATAATCCCGGTATCAGCTTTAACTACAACATATTTAAGACCCATTTTCTTAAAAGCTAAATGATAGGCATCAAACATTTTTTGGTAAGAACTATCTAAGCCTTTT
>CAYUXU010000173.1:0-1501 GCA_964449005.1 uncultured Erysipelotrichaceae bacterium
TTTAAATCTAAATCTTGATACGATTTTAAATACATTTTTGGTTGAAAATATCTCAGCATTAAAAGCTCCTTTATTCTTAAGTAATAATTATATCATATTAATGAGCTCTTACCTTAAGTCAGAGATATTTATTAAAACTCGTGCTAAAACTAATAAAATAATGGCAGCCCCGAGAGCTTCTAAACCGGCTTGACCCAGAAAAATCACAAAGAAAGCAAAGAATTCTGAAATCATTTTAATTGGATTAAAAGAATGTTCCATTGTAACAAAAAATATCATAAATAAGACTAAGAAAGAATGGATCATACTCGCCACAAAGCCAACAATTGGAACTCTAAAATAATATTTTTTTAAACTAATTTTTTTATTTAAAAAGATAACTGCTAATAATCCTGCCACTAAACCAAAGAGAATCCTTGGTAAAATTGAGATTAATGGATTAAAGAATAAAACATCTAAAACACCACCACGAATTTGAGAAATAATCCAACTGGAAACTCCAAATACAGTTCCCATAAAAACACCACCAAAAACTCCATATAACATAGCACTGATCAAAACTGGAATATGTAAGATAGTAATCGATAATGGTCCCAGCGTAATAAAGCCAAGTTGAGGAATATAAGCTAATAAAATTGTCAAAGCACTTAGCATCGCTAAGATGGTTACTCTTCTAATTTTTGATGTGTTTTTCATTTTAAAACCCTCTTTCATAACTAAGTATATTAATTATATACTATTTTAAAAAAATGTAGGGAAACTAACTAATTAGGATAAACCGTTTTAAGTAATATTTAGCGAAAGTTTATGATATAATAGCGGCGGTGATAAAGTGAATATAGAAGCAGTGATTTTTGATTTAGATGGGACAATTGTAAAAACGGAACAAATTATTTGGGACATCTGGTTTGAATTAGGCGAAAAACATAACATTGAAATTAAAAAGGAAATGTTAGAAAAAGTAACTGGCTCAGATCCCCATAAAGAACAACAAATCGTTCAAGACTATCCCGAGTTCTTCATATTAGCGGATTTAGTAAGTGAAACTTTTGTAAACCGTCTCAATGATATGAAAGAAAATGGTGGCGATGTTTCAATCGCTGGTCTCTATGATTTAATGGACTACTTTCAACAACGAGAAATTCCAATGGCGATTGCCTCAAACAGTGACAAAGAACATGTTACAAAATTAGTTAGTATGTTAAAAAATAATCATCTCTTTGAAATTGTAATGACAAGAGATGATGTTACCATTGGAAAGCCTAATCCAGAAATGTTTCTTAAAGTGGCTGACTTCTTTCAAGTTGAACCAGAAAAAGTTTTAGTCATTGAGGACTCTAAATTTGGAATCAAAGCCGCAAAAACGGCCCAGATGCGACGAATCTTAATTCGGACAATGATGCCGATTAGTGAAGAAACAAAACAAGAAACAGAATATATTTGTGATAGCTTACTCGAAGTAATTGATGTCTTAGAAAACAGAAAAACCGTTATTGAATAA